>DAOQGS010000189.1:0-6650 GCA_035338675.1 Cellvibrionaceae bacterium | reverse complement strand
GTGGTGGGGGTTGCCTTCTTCGGCTTTGGGGTGGGATTGAGCTTGGGATTCCAGGCCTTTTTGCAGCACTTTTACTATGCGCTGCTGGCCGTTTAATTCGAAGAATACTTTTCTAAAACCTTCTAGGTCCGGCTCGCTAATGGCCAGCAGCCGCACCATAAGGGATTTGCCTTTTTCGATGCTGACGGAAAATTCCTCGCGCAAATCCATGCCGTAGAAAAATACCGGCGTGGATAAAATGGACACGTCGCCGTAGAGTTCCAGTTGCTTGGCAAAATCGGTAAATACCTTGGGGTACATTAAATAGGTGGCCAAGGCCCAGTCATTTAATTCATAACCGACCTTAGCCGCTGCTTCTGCTCGAATGGCGGCGAGGTCCGCATCGGGTAATTCGGCGCCGGGGCGTAAGCTGCGCGGCGTCTCCCCTTTAAGGACTTTTTTACTTAATTCCAACGGGAAGCCGCCGGGGGGCTGGCCTAAATCGCCGCGAAATAACTGCACCACAGATTCGGGGAAATTAATTTCCCGCGTGGGGTTTTGCACATCCTCAGGGGTAAGGCCTTGGGTGACCATCATAAGGGCCATGTCCCCCACCACTTTGGAGGTGGGGGTTACTTTTACTATATCGCCGAATAATTGATTGACCTGGGCATAGGCTTCCGCCACTTCGTCCCAGCGGTGCTCTATGCCGAGGCTTCTGGCCTGTTCGCGCAGATTGGTGTATTGGCCGCCGGGCATGGCGTGGCGGTACACGTCAGCGGTGCCGGAGCGGATTTCACTTTCATAGCCGGTGTAATACTTGCGCACGCCCTCCCAATAATCGCTGATGGCTTGCAAGGGTTCCACCGCCAATCCCGTTGCCCGGTCGGTGTCCCGCAGGGCTTGGTTGATGGAGCCTAGGTTGGGTTGGGAGGTGAGGCCGCTGAAGGCATCCATGGCGGCATCCACGCTATCCACCCCGGCCTCAATGGCAGCGAGGATAGAGGCTGCGCCAATGCCGGAGGTATCGTGGGTGTGAAAGGCAATGGGCAGGCCCACTTCCTGGCGCAGGGCGGTGACCAGTTGTTTGATGGCCACCGGGCGGGCAACCCCCGCCATGTCCTTAATGGCTAGGCCGTGGGCGCCGGCTTTTTCCAGCTCCTTGGCCATTTGCACGTAGTAGTTGAGGTTGTATTTATTGCTGCCGGTGGCCAGCATATTGCCGGTATAACACAGGGTGGCCTGGCAGAACTTGCCGGAGTCGATCACCGCGTCCATGGCCACCCGCATGTTCTCCACCCAGTTGAGGCTGTCGAAGACGCGGAACACATCCACCCCGCACTCGGCGGCCTGGCGGACAAAAAACTTCACCACATTGTCAGGGTAGCTGGTGTAACCCACGCCGTTGGCGCCTCGCAGCAACATTTGCAACAGAATGTTGGGCACCGCCTTGCGCAAGCGGTGCAGCCGACCAAAAGGGTCCTCCTGCAAAAACCGCATAGAAACGTCAAAGGTGGCGCCGCCCCAACATTCCAAGCTGAATAGCTCCGGCAACAGGCTGGCGTAATAGGGGGCGATATTGAGCATGTCTTGGGTGCGCATGCGGGTGGCCAAAAGGCTCTGGTGGGCATCGCGCATGGTGGTATCGGTGATAAGCACCTGCTGCTGGCTGCGCATCCACTGGCCGAGGGCGGCGGGCCCCAGTTCATTGAGGCGATCTTTACTGCCGGGCAAAATTGCCCCCGGGGCGATGGAGGGCAGCGGCGCCGGGGCGCGGCTAGCGGGGGCCGGGCGGCCGAGGGCATCCGGGTGGCCGTTCACACTCACCTCCGCCACAAAACGCAGCAGGCGGCTGGCGCGGTCGCGTTTTTTGGCGAATTTGTACAGCTCGGGGGTTTGGTCGATAAACCGGGTGGAGTAAGTGCCCGCAGTAAAACTCGGGTGGTTAATTAAATTCACCAGGAAATTTAAATTGGTGGTCACCCCGCGCACGCGAAACTCCCGCAGGGCGCGATCCATTTTGGCAATGGAGTCTGTGTATTCCCGGCTCCAGGCTGTGACCTTCACCAGCAGGGAATCGTAATAGGGGGTAATCACCGCCCCTGGGTAGGCGGTACCCGCATCCAAACGAATGCCAAAACCCGCCGCGCTGCGATAGGCCTCGATGCGGCCATAATCGGGGGTGAAGCCGTTTTCCGGATCCTCAGTGGTCACCCGGCACTGCACGGCAAAGCCGGACAGCTGAATATTCTCCTGGGCGGGCACGCCGCTGGCCTCGGTGCCAATTAAATGCCCCTGGGCTAAGCGAATTTGCGCCTTGATTAAATCCACCCCGGTGACTTCTTCGGTGACCGTGTGCTCCACCTGAATACGCGGGTTTACCTCGATAAAATAAGCCTGGTTGGTGTCGGCATCCAACAAAAACTCAACGGTACCGGCGCAGGAATAACCCACCTGGCGGGCCAGCCGCAGGGCGCAGTCGCACAGGTGTTGGCGGGTGGCCTCATCCAAATAAGGGGCGGGGGCGCGCTCCACTACTTTCTGGTTGCGCCGCTGCATGCTGCAGTCCCGCTCGAACAGGTGCACCACATTGCCCGCCAAATCCCCGAGGATTTGCACTTCCACATGGCGGGCATTGCGCACCAGTTTTTCTAAATAAACTTCGTCATTGCCAAAGGCCGCTTGGGCTTCCCGGCGGGCCACATCCACTAAGGCCAACAGGTCCGCCTCGTTCTCGAGCACCCGCATACCGCGGCCGCCACCGCCCCAGCTGGCTTTGAGCATAAAGGGGTAGCCGATGGTGTTAGCGATGTGTTTGCACTGTTCAATGTCGGCAGGCAGTGGCCCGGAGGCGGGCATCACCGGGACACCGGCGGCCTCAGCGGCCTTGCGAGCGGCCACCTTGTTGCCCAGGGTGCGCATCACATCTGGGCTGGGGCCTATAAAAATAATGCCTGCGCGGGCGCAGGCATCAGCAAAATCAGGGTTCTCCGAGAGGAAACCGTAGCCGGGGTGAATGGCATCAACCCCCGCATCCACCGCCACCCGGATGATGTCCTCTATGTCCAGGTAGGCGGCAATGGGTTTTTTGCCCTGCCCCACCAGGTAACTTTCGTCGGATTTAAAGCGATGGAGGGCGAAGCGATCTTCCTGGGAGTAAATGGCCACCGTGGTGATGCCCATCTCGGCGGCTGCACGCATGGCGCGGATGGCGATTTCACTGCGGTTGGCAACCAATAACTTGGACACGGCACGGGGTTGAACAGACATAGGCGGCCTCATAAACATATTGGTGTTTTGCAGTGCAGTATAAGCAGTGCACGCCCAGGTTGGTCAAATAGTATTTAACCCAGATAGCAGAAGGCTTTCGGCAGCAAGATCAGGGCCAGAGGCAGCCTACTGCAGCGCACAATAGGCAGCTGAAGAGCATCCCCAAGCAGCTCGGTGTTACCTGTCCAACTATTAAATGTTTAGCCGCCTTCTGTATTTATTTGCCTAAACTCTCGCCACTGCCGGGCCTTGTGGGTTATTCATGGGCCATAAAATATGGCCCACAGGAAAAATTGGGGAAGGAGATTTTTGAGTATGAAATATTTACAACTTACGGTTGCGAAACGCGATGGGTAACCACAGGGAGAAAAACACGGTGTTTTGAAGAAATGACTTCGGGCGGCAAAAACACAATGGGTGCGTTAAGCAAAATCTGATTGCGCCCGCGTGTACTTTTATGCTGCTGAATTCACAGTTAAATACTTTTGCTCAGGCAAATACCTCTGTCGCATTTACTCAGGCAAATACCTCTGTCGCAGACACAACAATGTACTGAAGTTGACAGAATAAACGTCAACTTTACAACAAAAAAGAGCCAGCAATTCTGCGCGGGTTAATTTTGCAGTGTTACATCTTTATCCTCCAGCCAGATAATCTGGCTTTCTTCACATAGCCCTATGGCCATTAATTTCTCACCTGTGCACATAGTGGGGCTTTGGCATGCGCCTGTTAATGGGTCGAAAACCAGGCCATGCATGGAGCATTTAATTCGGTTGGCAGAAGGGTCAATTACGCTTGCGTGTTCACAATCTAAGCGAAACGGCATATGCACGCAGCGATTTAAAAAACCATAAATCAGCCCATTTAATCGCACAACTACCATGGAGGCAGGCTTACCGCGGTACTGACAGGGCAGCACCAACTGGCCGCGCTCAGGCAACTGCAGGCTTGCGGCCAAGTAATATCGCTTAAGCGCGGGCCAGCCTTCAGCTGAAGATTTTGATACCGGCGCTTGCATAGCCAGGCCCCACAAAAGCCTAAGTAAAAAATGAGCGTATAGAAAAATGCCATCCACAACCCTTGCATTTACCTCTATTCAAAATTAACGCCATAGTTTTGCCAAGAATTGAGCCATCTAGTTGCCACGTAAAAAATCAACCCATAAATTTCCGTCACGCCTGCGCCAATCCACTTGGTTGATCCAAGTCAACTGACATGACAACGGCAAAACCGCTGCCGGTATTTGGAACAGAACTTGCCACCTGGCTGCGCCCTACAAGCTTATTTCACTCATTATTTTTTATTGGAGCCTCCCATGGCCACTGTTTATTTCAGCTCGCCCATCATGCACAAAAACACAAAGTTAGAGGCAGTTGCCGGTAAGCGCACAACGCTGCTGGGTTTTGCCAAAGAGCACACTATTCCTATCCCTCACGAATGCGAAGACGGCCGCTGCGGCTCGTGTTTGATTAAAGTTACCCATTTAGACGGCGAACGCGTAAAAGGTATGGCACTGACCGACCGAGAGCGCGTGGTGCTTAAATCCTTAGGAAAATTGCCCGCACGGGAAGAAGAGCGCGCCAATGTAAATGATATTCCCCCCACCTATCGCCTAGCCTGCCAAACCATCATTACCGATGAAGACTTATTGGTGGAATTTACGGGCGAGCCCGGCGGCGCATAATTACTATTAACCCGGCGACTAAATAGATCGCGCTGATCTATTTTTCCTTCGCCGCACCAAACGTACGAAACCGCGCGGATTTTCTTGTTTTAACGCAGCTCGCGGCGGCTGGCACCGCCGAGTGCGGCATCCTTGCCGCCATTATTAACCCAGCAATAAATGCCGCCGAGTTAATAACACCTCAGTGCGTCTGGTTGTTAATTACGGAGTTTAATTTGACGTTACTTTTTTCTTGCCCACGTATGCACTATGAAATTTATTGGTGTTGAACACACTCAACACGCCAGCGCCCTGGCGGATTTAATTAATACGGCCTATCGCGGCACCTCCGGCGCCAAGCGCTGGACTAGCGAACACGGCTTAATTGAGGGCGCACGCATTAGTATTGGCGGTATTCGGGATTTAATTTTAGATCGCAATGTGCGCGTGTTTGCCGCCTTTGATGAAGACGACATGCCCCGCTGCTGCATTGCTATTACTTTTGACGGCAGCGTTGCGGAACTGGGTGCCTTTGCCGTTCACCCGGATGAACAGGGTAGCGGCCTTGGCACCTTATTATTAAGTTTTGCCGAACAGTACGCCGCCAAACGCGCCCAAACTCTGCGGGTGTGTGTGGTGAATAAGAGCGACAAGCTGCTGAATTTTTATGTGCGGAGGGGTTATTCCTTCTGTGAACACAACTACCCCTACCCCACCCATAAACTGGTGGGCACGCCTTTAGTGGCGGGGTTGGCACTTGTCGTTATGGAAAAACTAGCACCTCAATTTAATTACCAATGACACAACAAACTTCAAGCCCATCGCGTGGGGATGAATATCCGCTGCGCTACATCATTATTCACATTCACCCGGTAAGTGCTCGCCTGCGCTTTTTAATCAGCCAAAAAAATCACCTGTGTTTACCATTGCCGCTGCCTAAACTTGCGGATTTAATCTGCATCACCCGCAAAGAGCACAAAATCATGGCACACCCCAGCAGTTATATTCACGCCTGCTGCAGCCAATGGCAGATACCGGAAAAAGATTTAGCCATGGTGCCTGAATTTAGGCTCTGGATCGATACACCGCAAGGAGAAATCCCTATTTATTGTTTACATGTGGACGCACACCAGCCATTTGAAGCACCAGCGGGCACCACCTGGATTGAATTACCCAATTGTTTTGAGTTAAGCACCCTGGAGCGGCACATTATGCAGGAGATTTATAAATGGCTGTTGGAGTGAACAAAAGGTAACTATTTATTAACCCGGCAGCATTTAGTGCCGGGTTAATAATGGCGGCAGGGATGCCGCGCCAAAGGTGCAAGCGGCCGCGAGCTGCGCTAAAACAACAAGCAGCCGCGAGCTGCACTAAAACAAAAAATCCGCGCATTTACCTACGTTTAGTGCAGTGCAGGCAAAATAGATCAGAATAATTTATTTTGCCGCCTGGTTAATAGCCCGGCGAAAGAATCGCTAAGGCACTAACAACTCATCAATTGCCATTAAATCGTCGGCCCCCAGTTCAAATTCACTAATAGCCAAATCCTCCTGCATATGCTCACGATCGCTAGTGCCTGTAAGCGGTGTGATACCCCGCGCAACCAAATAACGAAAGAAAATTTGTGCGGGAGTTTTGCGCAGGCGACGACACAGCAACATGATTATAGGCTGCTCAAGAATGTGCGGGTTGGCTGTCAAGGTCCAAAAACTTTGATAACTCACGCCCTGTTGCAAAC
>DAOQGS010000188.1:0-6651 GCA_035338675.1 Cellvibrionaceae bacterium | reverse complement strand
ATTATAGTCACACTGACCCAGATACGACCTTGATATATATAGTCTTTTAGCATCAAACTCTGGATGTGTGGCAGGGTTTAGTCCTAAACCAAATTCGCTTCTCAAGCAAACGTTGCAGCCGCTGGATTTTGGCCTTTATATGGGCATTGCAGCATAAAAATGACAAAAAACCAGCTGTAGTAACTCTGCTTTTAAAATCGCCTTGCCATCGTCAGTATTTCTGCGGGCGGTGGGAATTAAATTATAGAATACTCAGATTAAGTCTGAATTCGTGAATATTTGCGAGCACACACGTTGTGGGTTTTCTGCCTGCAAGGTTGCATACTATTCGCATCTGCAGCCTTAATCAGAGAATCCAACAGATAAAAATAAACCGGAGCACAATCCTGTGAATAAAACCCAATGTGAAAAAAACGCCTCTCGCCTGTGGCATAGGTGTCTTGTGGCTGTTGGTTTGCTAACGCTCTGCGCCCGCGTATGGGCCTTAGGTGAAGCGAGCTACCTAAGCGAGCGCAAAGTGCCAGGTGCAATGCCGTTGTTTGGTGGTGGTCAGGCGGCGGAGATTTATGTCGATCCGCAGGATTTTCCTGGCGCGCAAAGGGCCGCTCGCGATTTTAGTGCGGATCTGCAAAAAATTGGTGGCCCGGCTCTTAACCTGGTGGGCGATGGGGGCGAGTTGAACGAATATGCGGTGATTATTGGCACCTTGGGCCATAGCCGTTTGGTGGATAGTTTGGTGCAGCGGGGGGTGATTAATACCCGCGAGCTGGTAGCTTGGGATGGCTATTTAGTTGAGCTGGTTGAAAAACCATTGCCACAGGTAAAACAAGCGCTGGTGGTTGTCGGCGGCAATAAACGTGGCACCAGCTATGGCGTTTATGATATTTCCCAACAAATGGGCATATCGCCCTGGTATTACTGGGCCGATGTGACGCCGCTGAAGAAAAAAGCGCTTTTTGTATTGCCTAAAACTCGTAAAGTAGATGCGCCCAAAGTTAAATACCGAGGGATTTTTTTAAACGATGAGGCCCCCGCCTTAACCAATTGGGTAACAGAAAACCACGGCAATTATAACCATGAGTTCTACGCCAAGGTATTTGAATTATTATTGCGCCTAAAGGCGAATTATTTATGGCCTGCCATGTGGAATAATGCTTTTAATGATGATGACCCCAAAAATCAGGCGCTTGCCGACGAGTACGGCATTGTCATGGGCACCTCCCATCACGAACCCATGATGCGTGCGGATAAAGAATGGAATCGCTACGGCAAAGGCAAATGGGAGTTTTCCACCAACCCTGAAAATTTGGCTGAGTTTTGGCGCCAGGGCGCTATGCGCGCCCGCCCATACGAAAATTTATTTACCATGGGTATGCGCGGTCAGGAGGACCAGCCAATGAGTGAAGGTGAAAATATTCAACTATTGCAAAATATAGTCGAACGTCAAAGGGCAATATTAGCCGATGTTTTTGCGCCTCAACCGGTAGAAAAAATCCCCCAGGTCTGGTGTTTGTACAAAGAAGTGCAAGCCTATTATGAAAAGGGCATGCGCGTACCCGATGATATTACGCTGCTGTGGAGCGATGACAACTGGGGTAATGTGCGCCGCTTGCCTACGCCTGCTGAGCGCCACCGCAGTGGTGGTGCCGGTGTGTACTACCACTTTGATTACGTGGGCGCGCCGCGCTCCTATCGTTGGATTAATACAGTTCCATTGGCGAAAATTTGGGAACAAATGAACTTGGCTTATCAGTTCGGCGCCAAGCAAATTTGGATAACCAATGTGGGGGATTTAAAACCCATGGAATTTCCCACCGAATATTTTTTAAATCTGGCGTGGAATCCTGAGGCTTGGGATAAAAACCGTATTCCTGAATACACAGAGCTGTGGGCTGAGCGGGAATTTGGCAAACCTTTGGCTAAAGAAATTGCCGCCCTGATGGAAGGGTATACCCGCCACAATGGCCGCCGTAAACCGGAGCTGATGTCGCCCGACACCTATAGTTTATTCAATTACTCAGAAGCGGAGCGAATTTTAAGCCAATTGCAACAACTAACCGATAAGGCTGAAGCGCTCAGTAAAAAAATTCCCACCGAGCGTCAGTCGGCCTATTTCCAACTGGTGTTGCACCCGGTTTTGGCCACCGCCAATATAACGCGGTTGAATATTGCCCTCGGCAAAAATCGCCTCTATGCCCAACAGGGGCGCGCAACTGCAAATCAATACGCGCAACTTGCCAAAGAATACTTCGCGTTTGATAAAAGTTTAAAGGAGCGTTTTGATACGTTTAATAATGGCAAGTGGCGCCATTTTATGGATCAAACCCATATAGGTTATACCAATTGGAATCATCCTGAAGGCGACCAATTACCTGCTTTAGCGGAGTATCTAGCCGGTAATTATGCGGAAATGGGCGTCGCAGTGGAGGGCATCAGCGCCGCTTGGCCAACACCTGGCAACTATGCATTAAACTTTGACAGCAAGGGGAAAACCCAGCGGAGTTTTACCCTATTTAATCGCGGTACCCAACCCTTTGATTTCAGCGTAACGGCGTCGCCCTGGATACGTTTAAGCCAAAATGACGGCAAAGTAGATGCAGAACTGCATATTAATAGCAGTATTGATTGGGCAAAATTGCCTGAGGGGACTTCTATCGGGCAGATTGTTATTAAAGGCACTGGCTGGCAAGCTGCAAAAATTTCCGTAAAAGCCGTTAAGGCATCTAATGAAATTAATAAACGTGCCCGTGGTTTTATCGAGGCGGATGGTTATGTGGCAATTGAGGCCGCTCATTTTAAAAAGAGTACCGTCAAAGAAGGGATTGCCTGGCAAGAAATTCCGCAGCATGGGCGTACCCTAAGCTCCATAATGCCGCTGCCCGTCGCGGATAAAAGTTTTACCGATATAAAACAAGCGCCTTATGTTGAATACCCGTTGACATTATTTACCACCGGAGCAATTACTGTCGAAACCGTGTTAGCGCCAGGCTTACCCTTTGTGCCCGGGCGGGGCTTGCGTTACGCCATTAGTATTGGCGATGAAGAACCTAAAATTATCGACTTTTTAGCCGGCTATAAAGACGCTGATGCCAACTGGGAGGCCGCGGTTGAAAACGGCGCGCGAATAGGCCGCAGTGAACATTACATCAGTAAGGCTGGCCCACAAATACTGCGCCTTTATGTTGTTGACCCTGGTGTGACAGTGCAGCGGTTGCAGATTAATACCGGTGGATTGTTGCCTAGTTACCTAGGGCCGCCGGAAAGTGTGTACCGTTAGCCCGCGCGTGCGCATCGGTTAGATGCCGATGCGCAGGCACATTAGCACGATAGCCCGCCTTCGGGCTCAATCAAAGATTTATTAGTTCTTTTGCCGCAATAGTTTAAGTAAGCGTGTTTTAAGTGCCGGTGGAATAGATTTTATAATTAAACTATCCGAATCCGTATCGTATACCACTGTGGAGCCGATACAATCGGACGCAAAGCTCATGCTCATAACCTCATTGCGGCCACTCAAGCGCACTAGGCTGCGCAGAGCGCCAGTATCGGGAATAATTTCTTTGTGCAGCGATTGAGCGTTGCTTTGAATAAATTGGGCGATCTCGGCGGATTTTTCGTGATTAATCTGCTGGCTAAGCTCCTCAATTATTACCGGCTTATCTTGTTTGGCCTGCTCTAAACAATAATTCACCAGCGTATGGCGCGTTTGGCTGGCGGCTTGTTCATCCAATTGCCCAGCATATTGTTCTACCACTTCGATGAGTTCAGCTGTCTGCGCTTTTTGATCGACTTTATCTGTAAAACCTATAAAATTAATAAAGGCCTCAGAAAAATCTTTATCGTTGCGAAATTTAACAATGGAGATGTAATTGTTGTTTTCTTGCCCCTCCCATTCGCGCAAATTAATGCGTGCCCCCGCGGTAAACTGGCTAGGGTCGAGGAATAAGCTATCACCTAGCTCTACTTCGGCGTCAAAATACCAGGCATTTTGATGGTCGAGCAGGATAAAATACAGAAACTCTGCTCCCTCTAAAACTTCTTCTGCAATCAATATGTGGCTGTATACCAAGGACTCACATTTCTCAATTTCCAATTTAAAGTGTGTTAATGCACTATGAGTAAAACTGGTAAAACTGAGTTTGCCCGCGCGGTATTCGTGCAGCCATTGGCTTAAAGGGTGAGCCGCGCAATCGGATGAGAATCGCCCATAGGCTTTGCCGGTTTTTTTGATATAGGCTTTTTTAACTTCTCGCGCCAGATCTTCACTTTTGCCATTTAATTCTAGGGTTTGATGACGCAATTTAAGGTTGACAAGTGCCTGCGGGTTCTGACGCTCGATTCGGTGAGCAATAAATTGACTAAAGGGCATAGAGGAATCCAGCTAAAAACCGCCAGTTTACCTACTGAGTGCCTAAGCTGCTAGGGTGCAAGCCATATTCACTGGGGTGTGCTTGCGTTGGCGCTCACTTTTACGCATTACTATTAACCCGGCATAAAAAGCCACCGGGTTAATATTATTGACATGAATGGGGAGTAGGTGGTGGAGGCGGCCCAGCTGCATTCTTAGCAGGTCTATGGGTCGTAGCAGGGATATTTTTGCTGCATAATAGGCCTTTGTAGCCCATATTCGATAACCTATGTCCACTCGCGCACCATTTATACCTCCATTAGCGCTGGCAATACTTTTGTCCCTCATCGCCTTTGGATTGAGCTGGCTGCATTGGGTGCCGCTGCCTAATATCCCCGTATTTTTAGCGCTTTTATTTTGCTTATCTGGGGCGATAATAATTTTATTGGCTTTTATTCAGTTTAGGCGGCATCAAACGTCTGTGCATCCGATGAACTTTACCCGCACGACCACTCTGCTGGCCTCGGGTGTATTTGGTTGGAGCCGTAATCCCATTTATTTAGGTATGTTAATTTTTATGATTGGGTTGGCCGTTTGGTGTGCCGACGGTTTGGCATTTATTCCCTGCGCGGTGTTTTTTATTTGGATTAACACTTGGCAAATAGCTGTCGAGGAATATTATCTTGAGCGTCAATTTGGCGCGGACTATACACACTATTGTAAAAAGGTACGCCGATGGCTTTAGAGTCGCAAAATAAAACCCTTATAGGCTCTGAAGAATGGTGCGCACTGCCAAGCCTTGGGCTGCCCGCCATTAAAGCTCGGGTGGACTCAGGCGCTAAAACATCGAGTATTCACGCGATTAATATTGCGCCATTTCGCAAACACGGCCAGCCCTGGGTGAGTTTTGAGGTGCATCCATTGCAACAATCTCGGCAAATTGTTGTGCGCTGTGAAGCTGCGGTGATTGATAAACGTAAAGTGCGTAGTTCCAGCGGCGAAACGGAAACCCGTTTGGTGGTGCGAGTACCATTGCAGCTGGGTGAGGATATTTTTGATATCGAATTAACCCTCACCAATCGCGACTCCATGGGGTACCGAATGCTGTTGGGACGGCAGGCCATGGTGGGCCGCCTGTTAGTAGACCCGGAGCAGAGATTTTTACAGGGAAGCCGCAGCAAAGAAATGCTGGAGGCCTGTTATGCCCGTTATAAGTGTGATGATGTGCCTGGGCTTAAAATCGGTTTATTGGCGAGCAACCCGGAATTATTCAGTAATAAACGCATTATGCTAGCCGGGGAAGAGCGCGGCCACCAAATGTTTTTTTTAAGTTTAAAACAATGCTACATGAAGCTGGATGCGGATACACCGGAAATTCATTACCGTGGCGGCAATATTTTAGAAACCCTCGACGCGGTTATACCCCGCATTCGCCCTAGTATGACCTTTTATGGCTGTGCGCTCACACGGCAATTTGAAAGCATGGGCACTTATGCTTTAAATAGCTCATCGGCTATAGCGCAATCGCGGGATAAATTATTTTCCCTGCAGTTGCTGCTGAAAAACGGCATTGATATTCCTATTACCGGCTTTGCTAATTCGCCCAGCGATACCCAGGATTTAATTAATATGGTGGGCGGGGCTCCGTTGATTGTTAAATTATTGGAGGGCGCACAAGGCCGTGGTGTTGTATTGGCGGAGACGCGCAAAGCAGCCGAAAGTGTGATTAATGCTTTTAAAGCCGTGCAGGCGAATTTGTTGGTGCAGGAATTTATCAAAGAAGCCAATGGTCGTGATCTGCGCTGTTTTGTTATTGACGGCAAAGTAGTTGCAGCTATTGAGCGCACAGCAGCGCCGGGGGATTTTAGGGCTAATATCCACCAAGGCGGTACAGCGACAGTAGCAAAAATTACCGCCGATGAAAAAAAATTGGCCATCAAGGCCGCCCGCACCATGGATTTGAGTGTGGCCGGGGTGGATATTATTCGCTCCAGTAAGGGCCCATTATTACTTGAAGTGAATTCGTCGCCGGGGCTTGAAGGTATTGAAACTGCTACCGGGCGAGATATTGCCGGCCTAATGATTCAGTCGATCGAGAAACGCTTAAATTGGCGGCGCAAACTGGCAACAGAATTAGATGCGATTAAAAAATAACAGCACACAATGGCGATTCAGTGTCCTGGCAAGGCCGAGTCATACTCTGCTTGGGCATTAAACAATAGATTTAAACCTAAAAACCGCAGTTGAACTCGTAGCGAGGGTGCCTAAGACGCTGGATATGGGCGCTTTTTTGCCAAAATTTGGCG
>DAOQGS010000187.1:0-6654 GCA_035338675.1 Cellvibrionaceae bacterium | reverse complement strand
CCCGAACCCACCGCAAGCCAGGCGTTTGCGGGCATCTACCAACTGGCCGAGTGCAAGCGCCAGTGCGATGCCATACTCGCCCAGGTGGACCTGATCCTCACCCCCGCCTTTCCGCGCGCCTTTACCCGCGCCGAAATCGACGCCGACCCCATCGCCACCAACAGCAGCCTCGGCACCTACACCAACTTTATGAACCTGCTGGACTACGCTGCCCTAGCCTTACCGGCAGGCCAACACAGTAACGGCCTGCCCTTTGGCATCACCCT
This sequence comes from Cellvibrionaceae bacterium, assembly GCA_035338675.1. Lineage (GTDB taxonomy): Bacteria > Pseudomonadota > Gammaproteobacteria > Pseudomonadales > Cellvibrionaceae > CAMCXE01. The sequence goes on along the minus strand of DAOQGS010000187.1, from coordinate 6,388 downwards.
ATTCGGCCCGGCCTTTAGCGATATGGCCCTGCTAAGCCTCGGCCGCAGCTTTCATCTCGCCTGCGGCCTGCCCCAGGGCGCCACCCCCCATAGGCCACCCGCCCACAACCTCACCAGCCCCGCCACCTCCAGCGCCTATACAGACTTATTAGTCTGCGGCGCCCACCTAGCCGGGGAGCCTCTCAACTGGCAACTGCAGGAGCGCAGCGCCAGCCTCAAAGCCGCCACCCACACCGCCCCCGGCTATCGCCTCTACGCCCTGCCCGACGGCAAACGCCCGGCCCTGGTACGCACACCCGGCAGCCAAACCAGCATCGAAGTGGAAATCTGGCGCCTGCCCACCCACACGCTAGGCAGCTTCCTCACCGGCATAGCCCCACCTTTGGGCCTTGGCCAGGCGCAACTGGCCGACGGCAGCTGGGTAAGCGCTTTTATCTGCGAACCCATCGCCCTTGAGGGCGCCACGGACATCACTGAGTTTGGCGGCTGGCGGGGGTGGAAACAGAGCCGCGAGAATTAAATGGGTTAACTTAACATGCGCTTGGCAGCAGCCATCTCAATTATTAAATTCCATAGGGGTAGCCAAAGGGCATCTCCCACAGAACACGCAACCCAAAAATCGGATCTGCTCCCCTAGCCCCCAACCGAATTTAGGATTTAATGTGTGCCCTTTGGCAATCCACTAGTTAATCGCGATTCCAATGACCTGATCTCCGACCCAATTACTATGAAATCCCTCCGTGAGGGATATGATTTCAGAGGCGTTTTAGACACGGTTGGGACTGCCTTTGCGCGGTTGTAAATCGCCCTGTCACAGCAATGTAGAGCTATTGCCTTTAAGTTATCTACTTGTGAAATTATCTAGAAACATCTATAAACATCGGTCGGTTTCGAGATTCTGAACAATGGGAAAATAAGCTCAAAAATTAAGCCGCCCATTCATTTGCTGACACACCTTCCATAGTCGAAAGCCAAATAAAAATAAACAAGAAAACCCATAGCCAGCGAAAACGATAAAAAACAACACTTACATGAGGAATGTATTTATGGAATTTGGAAAAGTCATCTCTGTTCCTTTGCGGGATCTATGGCAAGGCGAAGCCACACACTTTACTCCATGGCTAGCAAAAAACTTAGACATCCTGTCGGAAAAAATAGGGCTTGAATTAGACCTAGAAGAAGTCGAAGCTTCTGCGGGCGATTTTTCTGTAGACATAGTGGCAAGAGACTTATCCACCAACAAACTAGTGGTAATTGAAAACCAATACGGTCTTACTGATCACAAACACCTTGGGCAAGTTGTCACCTACTCATCAGAATTAGGCGCAGCTATTGTAATATGGATTGCAGAGTCCATTAGACCAGAACACAAGCGTGCGATCGACTTCTTGAACAACAACTTAAAGTCGTCCCTACAACTTTATGCAATTGAAGCAGGAATCATAAAAATTGATGACTCAAAACCAGCGTTTGAGTTAAACCTAGTATGCATGCCTAATGTTTCAGCACTAACGACATCTGCAGCATTAGAATCTACAAGCGAAACAAAGGAAAAGTATCGCACGTATTTTCAGTCATTGATTGATGAACTGCGAATCAACCACCACTTTACGAATGCTAAAGCGGGCCAACCTCAAAATTGGTATACATTTTCATCAGAAAACTCAAAGATATACAAATACTCAACCAGCTTTGCTCATGGCGGCAGAGTTAGAGCAGAAATTTATTTGGATAGTGGCAATAAAGAAAAAAATGAAGCCATATTTGACTCCATTTACCAAAACAAAATCGCGATTGAAAATGAATTTGGAAGCTCTTTGACATGGGAGAAACTAGATAACAAAAGAGCATCCAGGATCGCCATCTATCGTGATGGCGACATAGATTCGGACTCAGAAACATTAACCGATATTAAAAATTGGACGATAGCAAACTTACTAAAACTAAAAAAAATTCTACCAAACCATATCGAAACCGCGCTCAATACAATAATGCAAAGCAATAACCATTCACAAACCAGCTAAATCAGAACACAAAATACCTGCGTTTTTTGAGCCAACACGAATCTGAACGGAAGAGGATTGACTCACCGCAAGGTGAGTGCAAAGGCCCAAGTATAATTTGATAGTCGGTGAAATAGACATTCTTGCAAAGTCTCGATAATAGAAGGCTACAAAAACGAGGAAATACTTTTCCAATCCATGGGCAAACTACAGTTAAACTGCCGAGCAAAACCCGCCACCGCCCCAACAACCCCCCAGAGGACACCGCCATGAAACACTTCCGTTTAAAAAGCCTCACCACGGGCAATATCTTTACGCTCACCCAATCCACCATCACCATTGGCCGAGGGGCGTTTAATTTTGTGCGGTTAGAGTCTGATTCGCTGTCTTCCCAACACGCGAGCCTGCATATCGATAATGGCCGGGCGGTGTTGGAAGACTTAAATTCCACCAACGGCACATTTATCAACAATATGCCGGTCAAAGCGCCCACCGAATTAATGCACGGCGATGTGATAAGCCTCGGCAATGAAAAACTCATGCTGATCGACCCGGAAAACCAGGACGATGCCACGGTGTTTTCCTTAAACCTAGGCGGCGCCACCAGCCTGCCCGCCTCTAAAGTCGCCGCACTCAATACCGGCACACTCAGCGCTGAAGAAAGCCAACAGGTGGTGAGCGATGTACTTAAAAAGGCCTTTGCTTCTATCGCAGCAGACACATCAGAGGCTCAAGACATCAGCCTATTGGCCACCCTTTCTAAAACCGGTGTGGAGTCCGTTTTTAAACTCGACACCGCCAACCCGCCTGCAGGTACTAACTGGTCCATCGGCCGCGACGAAGCCTGCGCCCTCACCATTAATAACCCCACCGTCTCAACCCACCACGCGAGCCTAAGGTTTGAGGATGGCCAGTGGTTTATCAAAGACAACGGCTCCACCAATGGCACTAAGGTGAATGGCAAACGCGTGGTGGAGAGCCCATGTAAAAGCGGCGATATTATTTCGTTGGGTAAATTAAATTGTGTATTTGGCGTGGCCCAGGAAGTTTTTACAGAGGTCGAATAAGGCAAATTAAATAACAACCCAAATTAAACCGAACACCACCAGCCAGTAACAATGTTCCTGATTTCATCGTACATCTGGCAGTGAATACCAACGCGGGTACAGTAATGAGTTATTAACCCGGCGGTAATTAGTGCCGGGTTAATAATGGCGGCATGGATGCCGCGTCAAAGGTGTACACCGCCGCGAGCTGCGCTAAAACAAGAAAATCCGCGCATTCTCGCCTGTTTTAGTGCAGCGAAGGCAAAATAGATCAGGACGATCTATTTTGCCGCCGGGCTAATAGCACTCAAGAAAAACGCGCGTGCCGTTCATACGGTTAAAAATATCCTGAGCACTTGAACGTACATAAAGCACAAGACAAAAAAAAGCCTACACCCAAGGGTGTAGGCTTTTTTGTAGCTTTAAAAACTTAACGATTAAGCTTTAAAGCGACGGCGTGAGAACACACCAAAGGCGGCCAGTGCCAATACAGCCAACATATCCACCAAGCCTAATGCACCACCCAATACAACACCACCGCTGGATGAGCTGCTGGAAGATGAGCTAGAGCTGGACGAACTTGAGCTGCTGCTAGAGCTTGAGCTGCTAGAAGAGCTGGATGGACGACCTGACGAGCTAGAGCTTGATGATGAGCTTGAACTGCTGGATGAGCTGCTTGAAGAACTACTGCTAGAAGAACCACCGCTGCAGCGCTTAGCAGTAGCATTGCGGCCATTGGCGGTGCTCTGCTCGTCTAAGTAGGCGGCAACCCAAGCTAAAGGCGCGTTCCAGTTGATGGTGATCTCATTGGTGCTGTATGAGTTGATGTTATCCAGGTAACACTTCAGCGCGGTGCAACCGGCCAAATCAACCATGGCAACTGAATCTTCAATAGCCTTGTTGGGGCCACCAGCAAGCACACCCGCTGGAGGAGCTGGATAAGCAGCGCTAGCAGCCTTAGCCCAGAAACGGTGGTGAGGCGCTTGAGTTGGACGCTCGCCATAACCGGTCACGTAGGACTGATCCAATGGGTTGGTACCCAGCAAGTAACTCATACCGCTTTGCAGTGTGTTCACATAATCAGTCTTGGCCGCACAGGTAAAGTCATTGGCAAGACCCACCACAATCATGTTGTTAACCACTTCAGAGTTAGAACCCCAACCAGCGTTTTGGCCTTTATAGGGCAGGCCAAAACCTTGGTTTTTCGATTCAGCCACATAGGCATCGGCACGGCGAACAATAAAGTTTTGCGCCTTAGTTACCATGGAAGCATCGCGGACATACTCACCTTTAGCAGAAGCTAAAGAGATGACACCCAGGAGTTCAGTCGTTGGCCAACCCAAAGAGCTATCGGGAATTAGGGTTTCAGCAGCGCCACTGAAGATGGTGTTGTAAAAGGTGCTGGTTTTCATGTCATTGAGGTAAGCGCTGTCACCGGTGGAGACATAAAGCTCAGTGGCTGCCCAGAAGAACTCATCAACCATGCTTTTATCGCCATAGGTACCTGAGCCGTCAGAGTCCACAGCCGGTAAGCTCGGATTTTGTTTGGCGGCCGCATAGGCTTTTTTGGATGCTGCCAAACACTTGTTAGCGTAAGTTGCATCATAGGCCTTGAAGGTGCGGAAGCACTGAGCCGTTACAGCGGCGAAATTCAGCGTGGCGGCAGTGGAGACAGGCTGAATTACACGGGGTTTTTTATCATCGGCCGGTGCGGTAGGAATTGCGGTCCAACCCTGGGTGTGTACTTTTTGGTACACCAAGCCTGAGGAGGCTTGCATTCTCAAAAACCAGTCTACTTCCCAACGGGCTTCATCGAGAATATCGGGAACGCCGTTAATTTGTTCAGAGGAAGGTAATGCCATGGCGCCATTGGCGAATGCCGCTGCATTGCTGCCGAGGTTCTGGGCGCGCTCAAACTGATTCATTAAGGTCCACACGCTGATACCGCCATTCACCACGTATTTGCCATGGTCACCGGCATCGTACCAACCGCCACTCACATCCACCGTCGCGCAATCGGGCGAGCTTGGGCTGGAAGCACAAGCAGCGGTTTGCACAGCGTTATCTGGGTGACCGGCGGCACGGGCATAGGTATCACCTACAACACTGGCGAGGATCGGCGTACTGGCACGGTTGTGATAGAAGTATGAAAGCGCTTCGTACTTCAACTTCTTATAGGCATCAGCGCTGATGGCAAAAGGCTGGCTGGTGTACTCAGTCGAACCGCTTTTCACCACGAGGGTGTAATCATCAGCCTCAGTGGAAATGGATGAAAAATCAATGGTTTGCACATTGTCGCCGGAGGCGGCGTCGAGGCCGACGTTAACCGTCTGGCCTGAAGTAATCACTGAAGAGCCACGGCGCAATTCCCAGGTGCGGGCTTGCGATGCGCTCTCGCCAGCAGGCACTACAAAAACGGCTTTTTTAGCGAAAGTAGGCAAATAAGCGTGCTGGTTAACTTTCACTTGGGCTACGGGGATAACCTTCGGACCATCAGTACCTGTTGCTTGAGGATCGTCCAGAACGATGTTATCCAAGCAGACTACAGTGTCCGCAGGCACAAGGGTGTTGCCAAGCAAGAATGCTAGTTTGCCAGTATCAGTGGTGCGTTTATTGGAAAATACGGCAGTGATTTTTTGTGGAGAACCCGCCAATGGCGCAGAAACCGCAAAGGTATTGCCAAACTGCCATACATAACCACCGGTCTCGTCGGAACCGTCCACTTTTAAGGTGATAGCTTTAGAGGACCACACATCAGCGGTGAGCGTGTAGGTACGGCCATCGATATATTTCATGCTGTTTTGGCGAAACTGTACCATCCAGGATTCGGCACCGGGGCTGGTCACATTGATACAGGCGCGGCCGGGGTAGCTCGACATGCTCAGGGTTGCTTTGGACGATTCCCAAGCACCAAATTCCCAAGGGGATGATTTATTGCCGTCAAAAGCCCCGTTTTGCAGGATATTCGCAGCCATCGTGGGTGCGGCAATCAGGCTTGCCAGCAAGGACATAGTGCCCAAGCCTGCTATTTTTTTAATATTCAAAATCAAACTCCTATAAAACACATAAGTTTTTCAACCGGACGGGTTCAACCCTGCGCCCGATCATTCGGCACGACATTGATTACTAAAAACACGCACATTTGCCTGGCGATTGCAATCAATTAGTCCAATCTACCACATCGCCCAATTGTAAAACTTTAAACCAGCCACGTTTTCAACCTTAGATTCGAAATATTGGCGATTAATTTTGTTGGGCCGATGCAAAAAATTAAGCAAACGGTATTAGGGAACCTCTGAAAAATGTAGGCGGCGAAGCGCTGGCTAGGCGAATTTGCCA
>DAOQGS010000186.1:0-6696 GCA_035338675.1 Cellvibrionaceae bacterium | reverse complement strand
CAGGCCATCGGTGAGGGGCAGAGTCTGTTGCAGTAATAAATGGCCTGCGGCGGTAAGTTCCATGTGGCGGGTGGAGCGGTGAAATAGGGTAAGGCCTAAATGCCGCTCTAATTGTTTGAGGGATTGGCTGACAGCGGGGGTGGAGAGCTGCAATGCGCGCGCTGCAGCGGAAATACCACCGGCCCGTGCAATGGCCTGAAAAACCCTTAACTGTTCGAACACTATGCTTTTCATGGGCCACCTGTGCGCTTTAAAAAATCAATTACCGATTGAGATCAGTGCGGGATTAGGTCTCGGCTTTGGGCAGGCAAACCGGCATTATTAAGCCGGGCCAAATACTGAATTTGCCTGCTCCAGGCTAATCCCAGCGGATAAAAGCCCCTACCATGGCCGCTCCACCTTTGAATGTGAGGCCGCCATGTTAAAGCCATTAATTATCTCCGGCCACCCGGATTTACCATCTTCTAATGCCAACCAAACTATTTTGACGGAGTTTGCCAAGCGCCACCCGGCGGCGGAAATTCGCAGGCTTGATAGCCTCTACCCGGACTATAAAATTAATATTGAGGCTGAACAACAGGCCTTAATAAATGCAGGCATTATTATTCTGCAGGCGCCTTTTTATTGGTATTCCGTGCCTGCGCTGTTAAAAAAATGGTTGGATGATGTGTTGGCGTTTAATTTTGCCTATGGTTCTAAGGGCGATAAATTAAAAGGCAAACATTTTATTGTGTCCTTAACCATTGGCGGGCCGAAAGAGTCTTACAATGCTAGCGGTTACAATCATTTTGAAGTGGAGGCGCTGTTATTGCCGCTTAAACAGACAGCACTCTTGGCCGGTATGATCTACCAGCCGCCGGTGTATAGCCACGGCATGGTGTATATTCCCGGCATTTATGGCGACCTGCCCAGTATCACCCAGCAAGCGCTTGAGCAAGCTGAGCGGTTAAGTGAGCAGGTTTTGCGTATTCAAAGTGAAAATGCTTGATTGCCTTGGTTTATTTCTTTTGAGAATCTGAGTATATATCAGCACCAGCAATGCTAACCGGATTTGATGGATTAGTTATTTTTAAATGGTGTACCGATGTTTTGATAAGCCGCTAAAAAATAGCTCTGTAGTTACTGCTGTATTGAAGTAGGGCAGGGCGCAATGTCTATATTTTCCTTAAGTAATAAACGGCCACAATTTTAATCTTCCGCATCCCTAACAATGCAATAAATCATGCGCAATCGTAGGGGCAACCCTTGTGGTTGCCCATTGAGCACCTTAGCGTTGGCTCGGGATTGACTCGGCAAGGGGCACCCACAAGGGGCGCCCCTACAAGTTTCTGCGGTAAGAAAATCTGTACCTATCAGCATTGACCTGAAAAAATTTGGCGAGTTAAACCCTGCGACGGAATAGATGCACGGTGTAGCCGTGGTGGCTGCAGGTTTATTGCAGACCGTCAAAAAGAGGGATCTTTTTGACGAGCCTACATGGATGTATTTACGGCGTGTCTGCAATAAATCTGCAGTCATCACTGCGGGGTTGTCATCACTAACCCCAAATCCCGCTTGTTTTGAGTGGAGCGGGAGTTGCCTCCAAAGGGAATAAAAGTTGCTAAATACTCATAGTGAAATTTAAAAGCTCTGTGGTTCCTTAAATTATCCAATCTGCCTTTAGGTTTTTTTCAGCCCCATGCGCTTAATGCGCGAGGCGAGTGTGGTGGGTTTTAGGCCCAGGAGGGCCGCTGCGCCATCCTCGCCGAATAATTTCCAATTGCAGGCTTCTAAGGCGGCGAGCATATTGGCTTTTACCTGGGCGTGCATATCGTCATCGGCGATGACTTGCCGTTGCTCGGATGGCTTTGCTATTTGCGGGGCTTCAGTTTTTGGATCAACCATTGGTAAATCCAGGGTAATTCTGCCTTGGTTGGCGGTAATTACCGCGCGCTCCATAACATTTTGTAATTCGCGAATATTGCCGGGCCAAGGGTAATCCAGCAGCAGTTTTAAATCACTTTTGCGCAGTTTGCAGTCTTTTTTGCCCAGCTTATTACCCGCCTGCTCTAAAAAATGGGTGGCGAGCACAATAATATCGTCGCCGCGCTCCCGCAGGGGCGGGGAGTGGATGGGAAATACATTGAGGCGAAAATACAAGTCTTCGCGAAAGCGTTTGGCCTCGGCTTCTTTTTTTAGGTTTTTATTGGTGGCGGTAATTACCCGTACATCTACATCGCGGGTTTTTTCCTCGCCCACCCGCTCCAATTGTCCCTCTTGTAAGACACGCAATAATTTACTCTGTAAATCCAAGGGAATCTCGCCTACTTCATCTAAAAATAAGGTGCCGCCGTTGGCTAATTCAAAGCGCCCGATGCGATCGCGCACGGCGCCAGTGAAGGCACCGCGGATGTGGCCGAAAAATTCACTTTCAAATAATTCGTGGGGAATGGCCGCGCAGTTGACGCGAATCATCGGTTTATCTTTGCGGTTGCTGGCCTCGTGAATGGCGCGGGCGATTAATTCTTTGCCGGTGCCGGATTCGCCGGTAATTAATACACAGGCTTCTGTTTGCGCCACCAATTGAATTTGTTGGTGAATGCGTTTTATGGCGGCGCTCTCGCCTATGATGCCGAGGTAGCGCTGCTCAATTAAAATTTCCTGTTGTAAATAGGCGTTTTCATCTTCTAGGCGGGCTTTTAATTCATTTAATTCCTGCAGGGCATCGCGTAGGTTTTGTTCGGTTTGCACACGCTGGCTAATATCGCGAAACACCACTACCGCACCGATAATACTTCCGGCGGAAATTATCGGTGTGCTGGTAAATTCCACCGGGAAGGGTGTGCCGTCGTGTTTCCAAAATACTTCCTGTTTGCCCTCATGGACTACGCCATCGCGAATTGCCGCGTAAATGGGGCACTCTTCCACCGGGTAGTGGGTGCCGTCAGCGTGGGTGTGGTGGTGTACATAATGAATATTTTGGCCCAATACGTCGGAATCGGTGCGGCCTAATAAACGCTTGGCGGCAGGGTTGATAAATGTGCACATACCGCTGGTATCCACACAATAAATGCCATCGCCTACCGAGGTGAGCATTAATAAATTATCCCGTTCACCCTGCTGGAAAATCGATTGCACGTGTTTCCACTCTAATATGCCGTTGCGGCTGATGCGGTCCACTTCCGCGAGGTTCTGCCGGCGCTGTTCGGTATCTAAATCTTTTAAACACACAATTAAATATTCGCGGCCTTTTATTACCGCCCGGGCACCGCTTAATTCCACCGGAATATGCACACCGCTGGCAAGGCGGCAGGAAATGCGTTTGCTTTTGGCCTGGCCGCCCATTAAGGCCTCTTGGGTAAACACAATTAATTCCCCCAATTCGCGGCCATGAATGGCGGAGATGGGCATTTTAAGTATGTCCGCGCGGGCAAAACCCAGCAGGTTGCTGGCGGCGATGTTGCAGTCGATGTATTGGTTCTGCACCGGGTCCAGGAGCATTAATGGCTCTGGGCACTGCTCGAAGGCGGCGGCGCGCATCCAGTAGGCCATTTTGCTGAAGTCATCGGTGGTATCGGCGTCGAACATAATTCGCTTCCTACTCAGGTGCGTAGACCCATGCTACGCAGGTGCGTAATTTAACGCAAATGCGTAGTTTAAAAATCTCTGTTAGCTGCGCCGCTGGTTCGGCTCGCGGTGGGGACGTCGCTCTAACTAACTGGTTTTAAAAGACTTTAATTTTATTTGCCGCCTGGGGTGGGATTTGGCGGCCGCTGGTACAAAAGCCGCAATAGTTCGAGAACCGCTCAATTGATCTGAGCGCACCTAACAACACTCCACTTAAAAAGAGGTAAGCCCATGCCCAGCGTAAACATTCCCCACTACCAAGACGGCGACTTTCTGGTCGATTTTGAAGAAAAGGTTTTTGAAGATGTACAGGCTGAGCCAGGTGCTAAAGCCCTTTTAACCTTCCACACGGTGGCCTTTGAAGGCTCCATCGGTTTGGTAAATCTGCTGCAGGCCAAGCGCATTTTGCGCAAGGGTTTTGACACCTCCGTGTTGCTGTACGGGCCGGGTGTTTTGCTGGGTGTGCAGCGGGGCTTTCCTAAGCTCGGCTCCGAGGCCTTCCCTGGCCACTTAGCCTACAACGCCCAGCTCAAAGCCTTTATGGCCGAGGGCGGCAAGGTGTATGCCTGCCGGTTTGCCCTGCAAGCGCTATACGGCCAGACCGAAAAAGCGCTAATTGAAGGTATTCGACCGATCAATCCCCTAGATGTGATGGACCTGCAATTAATGATGCGGCGGGATAATGCCTTTGTTGTGCATACCTGGACCACCTAAAACAGCGGTTTTTTCTTAGGTTTTACGGGGGTTTTTATGAGTAAAGTTGTGGTGGCAGCCGTGCAGTGCAGCCCGGTGTTGTATTCCTGCGCCGGTACGGTGGATAAGATTTGCGGCTGGATCGCCCAGTTGGGCCAACAGGGCGTGCAGATGGCGGTGTTCGCAGAGACCCTAGTGCCTTATTACCCCTATTTTTCCTTTATTCAGGCGCCCTGTGCCATGGGCGCGCAACATCTGCTGTTGATGCAGGAGTCGGTGCAGGTGCCGTCCATTTACACCGCGCAAATTGCCGCCGCCGCCAAGGCTTGCAAGATGGTGGTGTCGGTGGGTGTTAATGAGCGTGACGGCGGCTCCATCTACAACGCCCAGTTGTTATTTGACGCCGATGGCACCCTGGTGCAGCACCGGCGCAAAATCACTCCGACCTTCCACGAGCGCATGGTGTGGGGGCAGGGCGATGGCTCGGGCCTGTGTGCGGTGGATACAGCCGTTGGCCGGGTGGGTTCGCTCGCCTGCTGGGAGCACTACAACCCCCTGGCGCGCTACGCCCTAATGGCCGATCGCGAGCAGATCCACGTGGCCATGTTCCCAGGCTCACTGGTTGGGGAGATTTTTGCCGAACAAATTGAAGTCACCATCCGCCACCACGCCTTGGAGTCCGGCTGTTTTGTGGTGAATGCCACCGGCTGGCTCAGCCCCGAGCAGCAGGCGCAGATAGTGGCGGACACAGGCGGCAACCTCGCTGCCATCAGCGGCGGCTGCTTCACCGCGATTGTCTCTCCGGAGGGCAAATTACTCGGCACGCCCCTGCGCAGCGACAGTGGCGAAGGCGCCTGCGTGGCCGAGCTGGATCTCAAACTTATTGATAAACGCAAGCGCATGATGGATTCGGTGGGCCACTACAGCCGCCCGGAGCTGCTGAGTTTATTGATCGATAAAACCCCCAAGCCGCAGACGCACCTTAAGCCGCAGGCTGATCCCGAGCCTGTGAACAACCCCCTAGCCCCTAGCCTGTCGGCTGTTTAGTTGGAGTGATCCTATGGGCCTGAGCAACCAACAACTTACCCAAATCCAAAGCCAGGGGCTGCGCTGGGTGGATGCCGACCTGGGCCTGACCCGCTCAGGTGGCGCTGGCCCCACGGACCACAAAGCCCTCTGTTTTGAACGCCAAACCAGCATGATCCCGGTGTTTAACCAGCAGATTCAAAGCTCGCCTTACAGCGCCAAAGCCGAAAACGAGCAGGTGTTAATTTTTGAAGAGGACAAACTCATCGCCACCGCCGCCATGCCGGGGCGGCCGAAGTTTTATGACTTAACCACTGAGGAGGGCATCCCCTATTGGCAGATCGCCACCCTGCACAGCAAAGATGTGCTGGCCACTACGGTGCTGCAAACCTGTGTGCGCTATCGCAATCGCGATACTTCCTGCCAGTTTTGTGCAATTGAAGAATCCCTGCGCAATGGCAAAACCATCGCCCATAAAAGCCCGCAACAGCTGGCCCAGGTAGCGCTGGCGGCGGTGCAGCTCGATGGCGTTAAACAAATGATCATGACCACCGGCACACCCAAGGGCACTGACCGCGGCGCCCAGGTGTTGGTGGAATCGGCCCGCGCCGTGCGCTCAGTGGTGGACATCCCGATCCAGGCCCAGTGTGAGCCGCCGGATGACGACATCTGGTTTGCGCGCCTTAAAGATGCCGGTGTAGATGCCTTGGGTATGCACCTTGAAGCGGTGAGCGAGCGGGTGCGCAAACAGATTATGCCGGGCAAGGCCAGCGTGCCGATCAGCCGTTATAGGTCGGCATTTAAGGCGGCGGTGGCGGTGTTTGGCCGGGGTAATGTGAGCACCTATATCCTGGCTGGGCTTGGGGATACGGAAGAGGAGATTCTGGCCATGAGCCTCGAGCTTATCGAGCTTGGGGTTTACCCATTTGTGGTGCCCTTCGTGCCGGTGGCGGGCACGCCACTGGCCGATCACCCCATGCCCAAGGCGGACATGCTCGACCGCCTGTTTAAACAACTGGGGCCGCAGCTTGTGGCGGCGGGAATTAACTCACAATCACTCAAAGCGGGTTGCGCCAAATGCGGGGCCTGTTCTTCATTGCAAAGCTATGAGAAACAAAGTTTCGAAAGTGAGGTGGCCCATGGCTAAGTTGTGTTACGCCTTTGATGAGCAGACCTTTGCGGATTTTCGCTCGCAACATATTCAAGTGAAACCGGCCAGTTCCCCCTGGGAAAAACAGCGTTATTTTGCCCTGCGCAAGGCAGTGTTCGCGCAGGAGCAAAAAATCCTGCCGGACAACGAGCAGGACGGCCAGGACTTTCGCGCCATCGCCATAGTGGCCCTCGCCTCCAGTTGCGGGGTGGTGGACGACG
>DAOQGS010000185.1:0-6714 GCA_035338675.1 Cellvibrionaceae bacterium | reverse complement strand
GGGCCGCGTCGCCGCTCTCGGGAGCTTGCAGTTCGGCCAGCACGCCGTCGAGCATCAAACTTTTACAAGAGGATTCCTCCTGGGCTCGTAATCGCAGTTTGTCCGCCAGGGGAATAAACACACAGTTGGCCAAAATGGCGCCGTACAAAGTGGTTAACAATGCCACGGCCATGGAGGGGCCTATAGCCTTAGGGTCAGACATATTGCCCAGCATACTCACCAAACCCACCAGGGTGCCGATCATGCCCATAGCCGGTGAAACCTCGCCAAAGGCGCTAAACACCTGGGCGGCGCGCTGGTGGCGCTGGGCGGATTCCTGCTTTTCTTTCACCAGTAGAGCTTTGACAAGTTCTGGATCCTGGCCGTCCACCAAGAGCTCCACCCCGCGCTTTAAAAAAGGGTTGGAAATACGCCGATCCTCCAAGGCCAACAGCCCGCCCCGGCGCGCCACATCGGCCAGGCCCACCAGTTCAACAATCAGATCTTGGGGCTCTAACGCCTTGATTTGCAGGGCGTGGCTGGCCACTTTGCCAGCGCCGAGAAACTGGCTCATGCCAAACTTCGCCATCACCACAAAAAATGACCCGCCCAGCACAATCAGCAGGGAGGGCACATCAAAAAACATCGCCAGGCCACCACTTAAGGAGGCGGCAAAAGCCAGCAACAAGGTAACGCCTACCAGCCCAATGAGGGTTGCCAAATCCACGGGCACCTCCAGCCACGAGTTCATCTAGCGTGTAGTAACTGTAGACATAAAAACCCGACTTCACCTGCCAAATAGTTTTAACCTAAAAACCTCAGTTGAACTCGCAGCAAGGGCGCCTCGGGTTCTTAGGTTTATGCCTGGGGGGCTTGCAGCGGGGCGCGGCGGCAGGCTAGTGTTCCGCCTTTTAGCGAAGCGGCGCGCTTTCGCTTCTGACGAGGAAACCCTTGTGGCAGCCAAGAAAAAAATCGATTTTGAAAAATCCCTGAGTGCGCTGGAAACACTCGTCACCGCCATGGAAAAAGGCTCCATGAGTTTGGATGAATCCCTTAAGGCCTTTGAAGACGGCATTAAACTCTCCCGCGAATGCCAACAGGCCCTGCAGGAAGCCGAACAGCGAGTAGAAATTCTGCTCGCCAAAGGCGACACCGCGCCGTTTGACCCTGAGGAAACTGCCTAATGTCGTTTGACCTAGCCGCCTACCTAGAGGCCCGCGCTCAAGAGGTCAACCAGTGGCTTAAGGACGCGCTGCCCAAGGCCATACCCGGCAGCCAACACCTGATTGATGCCATGGGTTATAGCCTGTTACTGGGCGGCAAACGGCTGCGGCCGATTCTCACCCTCGCGGCGGCGCACACCTGCGGCGAAGTAACCCCGGCCACCCGCGCAGCGGCTGTCGCTCTGGAAGCCATCCATGCTTACAGCCTGATCCACGACGACCTACCCGCCATGGACAACGACAACCTGCGCCGGGGCCATCCCACCTGCCACATCGCCTATGGCGAGGCCACCGCCATTCTGGCCGGTGACGCCCTGCAAACCCTAGCCTTTGAGCAACTGGTGCGAGCGGACGCACCTGGCCCAATCCGCCTGGCCTTGATCGAGCAACTCAGCTTAGCCGCAGGCAGCCAAGGCATGGTCGCCGGGCAAGCCCTCGATATGGCGGCCACCGACCAGTCCATCAGACTGGACGCCCTCGAGCTCATGCACCGCCACAAAACCGGTGCCCTAATAGAAGCCGCTGTACATATGGGCGCCATCAGCGCTGGGGAAACCGCACCTGAACGCTTGAACGCATTAGGCCGCTATGCCCGCGCCATAGGCCTGGCCTTTCAGGTGCAGGACGATATTTTGGATGTCACTGGCGACACGGCAACCCTCGGCAAACAGCAAGGCGCCGATGAACACCTGAATAAATCCACCTATGTGAGCCTGCTGGGCCTAGACGCCGCCCGCCAACACGCCAAAACCCTGGTAGATGAAGCCCTAAGCAGCATCGAGGCCTTCGACGAACGCGCCGAACCCTTAAGAGCGCTGGCTCGTTATATCATCGCGCGGGGGTTTTAACGCTGGGTTGCCGCAGTTGCTGCGGCAACCATTGCAGATGTGCCATGCCGATGTGCCGATGCAGCCCTGCTATACCCACCGCAGTACAGCGCTGGAACAGCTCCTTAGAGGTTTATCTGTTGCCGCCAAATTCAATGGCGCTCACGCATTTATGTTGCGCCTGAATTGACCACCTATTTACTTGTGTATACCTAAAATTCTCCGCCTATCTATTTGTACAACGCTGATTCAATTTGGAAGCGGGCATTCTTATGCGCACTTACAAATAATGTAACTATTCAGCACAGCCTATTAACCTCTTAAGCGCGAGCGGAGTATCGATGGCTCGCCGTACTCAAGCACTCGCGTGATA
Source organism: Cellvibrionaceae bacterium (assembly GCA_035338675.1). Classification (GTDB taxonomy): domain Bacteria; phylum Pseudomonadota; class Gammaproteobacteria; order Pseudomonadales; family Cellvibrionaceae; genus CAMCXE01. Next base: position 4,312 of record DAOQGS010000185.1, on the reverse strand, counting down.
GTTTCCAGTGGGTGCGGAAATTACCTCCAGCCACACTAGTAAGGTGCTGACTAGTTACCAAACCATTTTATAAATACACCAATCTCTATTAGCTGAACGGAAGCAATGAATACACTTCGTTTCAGACCGTCAAAAAGAGGGACCTTTTTGACGAGCCTACACGGATGTATTCACGGCGTGTCTGAAATGATGTGTATTCATTGCTGGCGCCCAGGTAGTAAGCGGCGCTTCTGCGCTTAGTTTTTTAGTCGCGATAACTCGCAGCAAACATTCGCTAGACCATTTACATACCAAAGTTAAGATCCCCAAGTTAACACCTGCGACTATCCTTGCTTGACGCCCAGTCCCCCAGCATCTATTACTCATGTATCCTAACTAGGCACTCCCTCAACCCAAGGCATTAGCATGTTATCTTTTAAAACCCCAATAACTTATCTAAAGCGCACTGTCTGCGCTCTATTCGCTGGCGCCTGCCTAAGCCTCAGCGCCCAGGCCGATAGCGGCGAAATAATCGCATCGCTGATCCCCACCATTAAAAAATGGGGTGAAAACCCCATTTTGGTTGCCGCCGTCAAAGAGCAAAATGCCAAAAAACTCAGCCTGGAGGCTATTCAAAAACGCGATAAAGAATGGATGGCAACCACCGGGCTTGACGATCAAATGAAGGCCCTCATGAAAAATGCGGCCGCCAACGAATTAAATCAGTTAGAAGCCACTAAACCCTATTTTTTTGAAAGCATTCTCATGGATAACCAAGGCGCCAATGTAGCCATGACGAATAAAACCTCCGACTACTGGCAGGGGGACGAAGATAAATTTACCAACGCTTATAAAAGCGGTGCAGGCGGAGTCGATATAGGTAAAAGTAAGTTCGATGACAGCGCCAAAGCGTACCTGGTGCAAATATCGGTACCGGTGGTGGACGGCAGCAGTGTAATAGGTGCGCTCTGCGTCGGCATCAATCTTGATGAACTTGAAAAAGCCAAATAGAGCCCCCTATGCAGTGGTTATATGGACTTACCCTTAAAAATAAACTGCTCCTGCCGATTGTGATTATCACGAGTCTTAGCGCCGCTTTAGGCGCTATCACACTCGTGCAATTAGCCTTAATAGACCAACACATTAAACTGCTCGGCCGCGTTAATTTAACCGCTGCCAACGACCTGCTGGAAGCGGACTCGGAAGTGCACAAAGTACTCGCGCAGGAACGCAGCTTATTATTTCTCAACCCCGAATCAGCGGAATTTATACAGGCCACTCAAGCCCACGCCAAAAGCCTCGCCGCCGCACGAGAAAAACTGCTTGGCTTTCGCAAGGCTGTAGCCGATAGCGAATTAAGCGCGGAATATGATGCTTATAGCGCCGCTGCTGACCGCTGGGAACAACTCACCCAAAACGTCGTAAAAGCGCGCTCCACCAACACCCGCGAAGGCCGCACTACGGCCATTGAAATCAGTTTTAAAGATGGCAATCAGGCCTTTGAGGCCATGCGCACGCATATTTACGCCCTAAAAGAAATAATTAATGCGCGCTCCGAAGGCTTAATGCGCGCCTCTGAAGAGGCCGTAATACACAGCCGCTATGTAGTAGGGTTTTTATTAGCCGTGTGCGCACTGATCGCCATCGCCATGGCGCTACTCATCCCTAAATTTATTGTCGGCCCGATTCTAAATATGCGGCAATTTATCCTGCGCTTAATTAACGAAGACGGTGATTTATCGCAAAAAATTCCCGTCGGCTTTCAAGATGAACTCGGCAACCTCGGCACCACTATCAATGAATTCATCGACAGCTTGCGTGAACTGATTGCGCGTGTAATCCGCTTAGGCTCGGTATTTCATCAGCAGTCAAAAACATTGAAAGAGTTAGCGCAACAAAATTCTTCTCTGGTTTACAGGGAAACCACGGAAATCGCCCAGGTGATGGGATCTATCACAACACTCTCCCAATCTGTGCAAAACGTCGCGCAACTCGCCATTGAGGCCGCCAATAAAACAGCTTTGGCACAAACAGAAAGCAACAATGGCTTAAATGTGGTATCGCGCACGGTGCAAGGCATTAATCAGCTGGCACAGAATGTTAAAAACTCTTCGGATGTTATTACCCAGCTCAACAGCGACAGCGCCAATATTATTGGTGTAGTGAATGTGATTCGGGGTATTGCCGATCAAATTAATTTACTCGCCTTAAATGCCGCGATTGAGGCGGCGCGGGCTGGCGAGCAGGGAAGAGGTTTTGCAGTGGTGGCCGATTCTGTGCGCGAGCTGGCGTTTCGCACCGCCGAGTCCACGCAGGAAATTCAAGTGATGATCAGCAAATTACAACAGAGCGCCCACCAGGCGGTAGAAGCCATGACACAAAGCCAAAGTATTGCCGAACAGTCCGTTATGCAGGCAGGAGAAACAGGCTCCGCGCTCAATCAAATAGACGTTTCAGTGCAGCGAATCAGCGCCGTGAATGACCAAATAGCCTCCTCTGCCAATCAACAATCCATGGTTGCCGAACATATAAGCCGCAACTCAATAAATATCTCACAATTTGCCGAAGACGGCGCCCAGCTCGCATCTAACGTGGCGGACGCTTCCGATCAATTAGAACGGGTTGCCGCTGAATTGGATAAAGCCCTGCGGAAATTTAAAACTAACTAGCAGCAAGGTTATTGACCCGGCGGCAATTAGTGCCGGGTTAATAAGTCTGCATGCGGAAGATTACGCAACCGTCTAAAGCAGGCAACTCCTTTAAAAAAACACCCGCGGTACACTGTGTATTAATGGGCTTGGTCAACCACCGACTTAATAGCCGTAAAATAAATGGGCTGCCCTGGCAATTGAACCCTGGCAGCTAATATCAGGCTTGTCACCTCTGGCCGCGAGAGCTGTGCATCAATGGCATCACACAAAGTTAAATCACAGGTGAATTCAAGCGGCAAATTTAACGGCTTAATGCTGGTGCCTGTGCGACGATAATTGGTTGTCTTTTGAAACTCAAAATCAAATACTTGCCCCGTAGCAAGCTGTTTTTGCTCGGTTGCCAACCAGGTATAGGTGTAAATAGGTAAATCCGCCAAATGAATCACTTTGGTTTTTTTTACGCGAATCCGATAAACATAACCCGGCTCATAAGTAAAACCTGTCACGCTGGGTATCAGCTGCATGTGCTCTAACGAAAAATCAGGCGCTACAGCGGGCGAGACGATCAGACTCATACTGGGTGCAGGTAAATCATTAGGGTCCCAATAGTGGTGATGGCTCACCCACAAGGTTTCAATGGTTTCATTTTCGGCCCGTGTTTTAGGGTCAACTTCAACCGGCGGAGTGACACTTACCGTACCGCCACCGCCGCCATCACCACCCCCTCCACAGGCGCACAACCCACATGTCAACAAAACCAGAAACTGCTTTTTAATTGCCATAACCTGAGCACTCCGTAACACCACACAATTCAGCGCTACAGTATATAGCCAAGCGGCAAAAACGATTCGGAGGTGGATCGCAAATTCTGCGGACTAGATCCAGTGCCGCATTTGGACGACCAGGCGCCGCTTGATCCACCGGGCAACCTCCACTTCACAATCTGTTGAAATAAGCAGACGGCGTTTCAACAGACTGCTAATTGGCATATTCAGAATCACCACACACATTCGTGCTTCCCACATAGATTTCCTGCCCGCAACAATTTTGGAAATCCCCTTTATCACCCCCTAGCCGCCTGAAAATACTACACTCCACAGGCCATGGGTCCTGCACAACAGGCACACCCGTTATTAAGTCTGAGGGGCTAGGGAACCTCTGAAAAATGTAGGCGGCGAAGCTCTGGCTAGGCGAATTTGGCAAAAAAAGCGGAGTTTACACGCAGTAAATGAGCATTTTTTTGCCAAATTCAACGCCGCCAGGGCGAGCAAGGTAATTTTTCAGAGGTTCCCTAGTTGTAACTGTTAAGCAAAGATACATCTGCCTGGGACTATCACAGAGGTTTTTGACGCAGTGGTTTTTATACATCTCTCCATTACGGGCAATTCGCGCTTTTGGCAGCAAGCCGCAATTAGAACTAGCTGCCCCCTCTTTTAAAGGCAGCTATTATTAACCGAGTTTTTGGCCCTGCAGAAAGTCTTACCTTGAGCCTGTCAACCTAACAATCCATGCATGCACAAGAAGGGAATTAACTTTTACAAGAATCCCATGCAAGGCGATAAAAAGGAGGCTTCAAACATCTTCGCAAGCACAAGGCCAACTTACAGCTTGTTGAAATACTACCTTGCTAGGGAACCTCTGAAAAATTACCTTACTCGCCCTGGCGTCGTTGAATTTGCCAA
>DAOQGS010000184.1:0-6755 GCA_035338675.1 Cellvibrionaceae bacterium | reverse complement strand
CCAAGGACAGGGTAAAATCATCGGCCCGATCAAAATAGGCGTTGGAATAGGTTTGTTGGTTGTATTTCACCACAAAGCGATAATCCGAGCTTTGATTGGTGGTAGAGGCTAATTCAATAATGTAGGCCAAATTTAATAAATCCTGGGCAGAATCAATCGGGAGATCTTTGGTGTGGATGCTATTGGTCTCTTTTAACGCCTCGCCTATATAGTGGCGCAGAGTTTTATTATTAATTAAAAAGGCTTGATCTAGTAGGGATTGCACCATTAATTCGCGGTGGGCGGCGCTGTCCAAGCGCTCTGGCTCTTCAATAAAGGTGCTCACCGAACGCTCCCGGCGTTTTTGGCCGAGTTTAATCTGCGCCGGGTCCACCAGGCCCAATTGGGCAGAGGCCATGGCATTGCCTGCCAATTCCAAGCGGCGGGCGCACTCATCCGCCGGTAATTTTAATAACACATCGCAGGTGCGCACCCATTTATCATCCCGGCTGGAGGTTAAATACCCCAGCTGGCGAATAATAATATCCGCCCGTTTGGTAAAACCCTGCAGTGCCTGGCGCAGGGCGGGCAACATAATTTCCGCTGCGTTGTGCATGCGCTGCTCAATGGTGTCGAGCAGATGCCACAAAATTGAGGCGTGATGGTCGATTAATTCGGGTAATACATGGCGCAGTTTGCGCTCAGCTTCCTGTTTAAAGGTTTTATCTTTGCGGCGGATTTTGCCCAAAACACTCGCAATACGGTCCCGATGTTTTTCCACGCTGTCGGCGGTGAGGCGCACGGATAAATCCGGCTGAAAGCGTTTTTCCATAAAATCAAAAAACTGCTCAGTGGCCTGTTGCACTAATAATTGAGTTTGGGCCTCCCGCACCAGTTCGCGCTTGCGCTCCTCTAACTCGCTGATCACATCGGTAAAATCGCTAATAATCCGCTCGGAAAAATCCCAGGCGTCCAACAAATCGTGGATTTCTCCGCGGCTTAAAAAGGCCTCTAGTGCATTTAATGTATTGCGGGTGTTGCGGTGGCGGGTGCGGGAGGCGCGCCGCTCGGCTTCCACCAGTGGGGCGGCAAATAAACGGCCGGAGCGGGTAAACGGATAGGTAGTTTGCAGGTTCGCAGGATCCACGTGTTTATCCAGCCAACCGTTTTCCAACAGAATTTGTAATATCCAGCGGGCCTGTTCGCGCAGGCTTTTAAAGCGCTGCTCCTGCTCGCTCTCCTCCCCTTCTAACACCGGGGAGCGGGCCAGGGCCTCTTCAAAAATATCCAGCACCTGGTCGCGGTTTAAAGACTGGCCGTACTCAGCTGCGGCGCCGTACAGGCGCTGGTGCAGCAGGCACAAACACTCGGCAACTTGGGCGCGGTATTTGGTGGTGAGGGGTCTGAAAAACTGGGCGCGTGAATCGACGAAGAACATGACAGGGCCGCTCCTAAGAAGCGGCGCATTATACATAAAGGCAACCGGCCAGATGGCGGCGGCCTTCACTTCTTTTTCTTCCGGGCGCTACTGGGTGGGGGGCAGATTTTCCTCAATGCTGATAAGGCCTAAAAACCATTGATGCTGGTTGAGACTGCCGCTGGTGCGGTATACCCCCAACAAATCAAGGCTATGGCACGCCATGGCGGCCAGCTCCCAGGCCATGCCCGGGTCTATTTCAAAGGCTTCCGACTGCTTAAAATCCTCCACCCCAAAGCGCTCAGCCAGCGCTTGCACCGGCTGACTTGCCGCTTGTTGGGCCGGTTGTAGGGTCTTATTGGCAAAACCCCACAGCCAAGTGCTCTCCTCCGGGGCGAAGCTGCCGAGCACAACCACTTGGGCGCGCAGGTCGATTTTGGCTTTAGGGTCGTTATAAAGGGCCAGCTGGTTGGTGGCCGGATCAAACCACCAGCGGGCCTGGCGGCCCATGTTGTAGCGGGCTAATAAGGTTGCTTGTTTGGCTTCTAATTCCGCCAGGCAGGTATCGATAAAAGCGTAAAACGCCTCCGGGCTGGCCGGTGGTGCGGGGATTTCGTGGGTCATAATGGGCGCAAAAGCGGCCATGGTAGCCTGCTTTAATGCTCCAAACAAACCACCACCGTGGCGCCGTAGGATTTCCAAAATACCGGAATAACAAAACAGCGGGTGTGTTTAGGGGTATAGATTTTATCAACCGCGCCCTCAATCATCACCGGCACCGATATTAAAAATTCCCGCCCAAAGGTTTTGCGCGCATTGCCGGAAATGGTATTGGCCACCTCCCCCACCAAATCTAAAATATTTTCAGCGCTGGTATCCACCTCGCCCAAAGCCAGCAATAAATGCGTTAGCAACAGGCGCGGCGCCGAAAAATACACCGAGCCGCGATAGGGGCCGGAAACACCAATAATACCGGTAAAATCGTGCATAACCGGTTCAACTGTTTCGGCCAAATAGGGCGAGCCTACTTTTACGCCTTTATCTGCCGTGTGGCGAAAATAATTCACTACACCTTCAACAAATACGTGCAGTGCCTCTTCGGTCATAGGGAATCCTCCACTAATTCACACAGCGCGTCGTTGAGTTGTTTCTCGGTGAAGGGTTTACATAAAAAGCCCCGCGCGCCTTTTTCCAGGGCTTCAATGCCCGTGGCTTTATCGGCGAGAGCAGAAATAACCAAAATACGCACCTCACTGTCTTTGGCCATCAGCCGTTCGATACAGGCGATACCGTCCATCTGGGGCATGGTGATATCCATAGTAATTAATTCTGGGCGATGCTGATTAAAGGCCAATAATGCTTCTTCACCGGAACCTGCAGTGGCCACCACGCGGAAAAATGCCCCTTCAGCGGCGCGCTCAATTTTGCGGCGAATCACGTTGGAATCATCCACCACTAGCATAGAATAAATACGTTTGGGTCTATTAAAAGGCATCATAGTGCTATCAGGCTGCTTGGGATTTAACGCCGTCATCCCCCGGCAGGGTCACTACAAATTGACAGGCTTGGCCGCTGCGGCTGGCAATTTTAATACTACCTTTTAAGCGCTGTACGCGGGAGACGATAACATCCATACCTATGCCCCGCCCGGCATCGCCGCTGAGCTCATCTGCGGTAGTAAACCCAGGTTTAAACATCAAGCCGATAATTTGTTTATTGTTCCAGCTGCGCAATTCATCGGCCTTGGCAAGCCCCATAAAAATCGCTTGGTTGCGAATTTTATCGTAATCCACGCCGCGGCCATCGTCGCGCACATTAAGCTCAATGCCGCCGTCAGCTAAACGAATCAAGCTTAAATCAATACGGCCCACCTCAGGTTTATTGCAGATTAAACGCATTTGGGGTTTTTCGATGCCGTGCACCACCGCGTTGCGAATAAACTGCAAACACATATCGTTAATCAGGCGCGCCTGTTCTGGGCTGAGTTGAATTTCATTAAACCCGGTTAAGTGCAGCACCAGTTTTTTCTCATAGCGCGCAGCTAACACCTGCGCCAGGGTCTGTAAATGCTGCCAGCGGTTGGCAGATTTTTTAGGCCGCGGCACCGCAACAGGTTCTGCCTCTGCGGCCAGGCGGGCCACTTTTTCGGTTAGATTCTGCATACCTTCAATGTAATAAATAAGTTTTTCCAGCAACACAATAGCCGCGAATAAATCCGTCCCGGCCACTATGGGCTGGGCCAATACGGTTTGAATACTGGTCTCTAATTCATGGGCAAGGTTAACTACAGTATGCAAATGCAAACTGCCCGCTTCGGCTTTAAAGGTATGCACCTCAATAAAAATATCTCGCAGCTTGCGCTCCATAGCGGCGGAAGACTTATCCTGCGCGCGAAACAACTCATTAATGCGTTTAAAGGCATCAAAGGCATTTTGGATAAACAGCTTTAATACATAAGGATTGGCGTGCAATATTCCGGTGAGCATTTCTATTTGCTGGGCATTTTGCTGGCGCGTGGCATCCAGCTCTTTGCTTAATACCACCTCCTTGGTTATATCTTTTACGGTCACCAATACCTGTTTAATCTCGCCTTCCTCCACCACCCGGCGAAAATCAAAATGCATGTATTTACTGGTGTAACCGCCGCACTCATCGGCCACATTAATTTCCACTTGGGTGAGCGGATTAAGATCGCCAATTAAGCTCGTTTTAATGTTGCGCCGGAACAGCAAATTCACAAAACGCAGGGCGGTTTCCAAATCCGTAGGGCGCACGCGATCGCGCAAAAAATCACTAAAATCACACTGCTCAAGCCCAGCGCCATCCGCCTGGGCGCCGAACATTTGCACAAGTTTAGCCGAGTGCTGAGAACCCATACGCAAGCGATTATCCAGCAAAAACAAGCCTTCATTCACTGTACTTAAAATCTGCTGGGTCTCTTTGCGAGCGGCATCCAGCGCTTGGTCGCTGCGGCGCAACTGGCCTAAAAAGTGCCATAAAATAAGAATAAAATTAGCCACCGCCAGCACAATGGCAACGGTTTGAATCAGGCGCAATTGGTGGGCCTTGGCACTGGCGGCGCGCTCTAAATCCAGGGTGAGGGTATTCATTAAATTCAACAGGGTAAGATTATTGGCGCGGGCGTAATCCATGGCTATGGCCAAAGCCGGTTTAATTTCCTCCGGCGTTTTTTGTTTTAACAATTGATCGATCAGCTGCGCATACACCTGCCAAATTTCTTTAGCGGCCATTAAAGCTTCGCGACCAGCGCCGGGTTTAACTGGCGCGAGCAACACAAGAGTATCTTGCACACCGGGGGCTGCGCCCCCCTGTTCAAATGCGCTCAGGGTTTGGCCGAACATCTGCGCCGCTTGCGCCACTTCATTTAAATAAACCTGCGGGGAAGTCTCCTTAGCTATGGCTTTTTCTACCTCAAATAAGGCTTTTACCGTGCGCTGGGACAACATGCGCTGGCGGCCGGCTAAATTAACGGTTTTGGCATCCAAGGCAATTTGGTACGAGGTGTAAAAATTAACCGCCAGAACGGAAGCATCTAAAAGTAGAAACAAAGCAATAGAAAGAACCAGCGTTTTATATTTGCCGAATAAATTCACCAGCACACAATAACCCTCAGGGCAATAACAACAGTTTGCGCCTTGCATCACGTTCGACACATCATTGTGCGGGTCTGCAATAGCAGCTCTTATGCCAAAGTGTTCTGAAATCCCGCTCAGTGCCGTCATTTGGCGCCAGGAATAATTAATTAACGGCAAAAATGCCGTTCACACACCCCAAGCCCGCACTTTAAATGCGCCCTTTACGTTGGCGCGAACTAAGTCGAACCTCAATTAATTACTGCGGGGCAATTAAATGGCGCAAAACTGTGCTCGACATGCTCTCTTTGCAGGCAAAATTATGGGTGGACGATTAATGTTGGAGAATCCTGTCCATTGCGATGAATGCTCTGATGAAAAATGCTTTGACCTAAAAACCGCAGTGAACTTAAAGCGGTTGTTAGCTTTAGACGTACCGGCAGTTTTTTTGCCGCCCCTTGCCTCCCTCCAGCGCGGCCTTGCTCCTGCAAAAAAGGTGTGCATACCTTATCAAGACGGCCCATAGCTGCCGCCGCCCACCTGCGTGCGGCGGGGAATTTCAGGTTAAACTGCGCGCCTTTTTCGCAACGCTGATTGATATGGCCATGCTCGATTCCGCCTCAGAACTCCACACCCCCATGATGCATGGGTATCGGGCGATTGATTAATAAGGACTTTCTCTAACAAACCCTAATCGACCTGCATTTCTACCTATACTTTTTTTGCATCAAATAAATTTGTGACAAATATCGCATTTCCACAAAATTCATCAAGACGATTTTTCAGTTTTATCTATCCCCTCCCTCCCCGCCTGTTTATTCAATTTTATTTCCCATTACCTTCAACAAATTCAGCTACTCAATTCATATTTAATTTTGGCGCACTTAAAAATCAACAACTTGGCAAACCAGAAGTTAAAAATGCATTACGACATTTTTTTAACTTTTCCGAAGAACCAACTATCAAAAAAATATTTCTTGGTTTTACACATAGGAAAAATCATTTTTTTGACATTGATTTAGAATTTTTTTGAATCATTATCTATCCATTCCTCATTCTTCGTTGAAGGTGAAAAATGAATCTACTGCGAATAAATCAGCTATGCAAAAAGCTTTCAATCAGTCGACCAACTCTCTATCGAATCATGAATTCAGATAAAAGCTTTCCAAAGCCAATCGCGTTAACTGCTGGTATAAGTGCTTTTAATGAGATGGAAATCAACGATTGGATTGAATTGAAATCGAAGAGCAACAATGAGAAAGACTTACATAATTAACTATGCATCTGATGCGCTTGAGGCCATTGCAGATCTTGAGTCGCACTTCTGCAATGCAAGTGATAACACTCTTCAAGATTATTACAAAATTGGCGAGCGATTAATCGAAAGAAAAAACATAGATCAAACAATAGTAGATGTACTCATCACAGCAAAAACAAGCAACACATTTTACAGGTGGTTAAATGGAACAAGATTCTATTTATGCGATAAAATTAGACGGAGTTTGGAACTTTACGAATTGTCTTCAGATGTTAATTATTGTGAAAGTGCATATGAGCTTTTCACTGATTTACAAAACATCGCTAACTTCGATGTATCAGACTTCGAATTTGAATTCATAAAGAAAAAATCAAAGAAAAAAGCACTTCACAAACTACCAAACAAATGGAGGGAACAACTTATTAATTACAACCCAAATTCAAAATACAGAATGGCTTTTCTCACTGCTGCGCTATGATCCCTACCACCAAAAGTGGACATTGATCTA
>DAOQGS010000183.1:0-6790 GCA_035338675.1 Cellvibrionaceae bacterium | reverse complement strand
TTGGCCTAAATCTAACCGAATGGCTGTTAGATAAATTAACCCACAACCTCTTTTGCTCCTGCCATGAACCCGAATACGCGTGCAGCTGCAGAGTTGGTATTAGCAAGATTGTTGGAACACTTTTAGACCACTACTTCTCATTAGCCGAACCACCATTTTACCCAGTACGGGTTTGGCAATGGGTGAATAATTTGCATTTCCGCACGAGCAAAAACAAAAATCAGAGCGCAGCCGTAAAAACATTACAAGAAAACCAATTTTTGCGCCAAGGTATAATTGCTCACGCCCTTGGAGAAATTACTGACAAACAACAAATTAATGATACCTATAGATCTAAGTTTTCAGGGTCTCACACCCATTCCGGCCTCATACTGAATACTGATGATTTTTTGTTTATAGTTGACCTAGCATTCCAAACAAACAACCTCGTCCTGTGGACTGATTTTATTGCTTACCACTATCGCTATAGCGCAGGAGGTACGAACACCCAGCGGCGCAAAATGCGTCAACAGGCACTTAAAAATCCTATTTTTATGCAGGCATGGTTATCGCTCAACAGGGCGCACCAGGAAAAACTTAAGGAGTACAGACACCAAAATACACTCAGAATCAGACGCACCTACAGAAAAGAGAAAAATGCCAGGCTTAATAAAATTAAATATATTCAAGAAAAAATTGCCACAATAGAAACCGGCCAAAACTTTGACTACTTGTTGCAACTTGCAAGATTTACACTTTTCCACCCACAAGATATTGAGATCGAATTTGGCGATGAAGCACTCGTCCGCAGAGCGCTCAGAAACTGCCTGAACTTTCTTACACCTCTCGCGCCCGATCTACCTACCCTTGCCGAACTACATTGCACCTCTAAAACATTAGACCAAGAATTAGTTATCTACGCCGCCTGTTTGGAAAATTTTCGAGCCAATGGCAATCTGAACAATGTTGCCCTACCACTCTTAAAGTCCCTGCGCATCATTGTCAACGTGGGTGGTCTCACGGGCGTTTCTGAGGAGGATCGCAATGGGCTAAGAGAGGAGATTGATCACATAATATTTCCTGATACCGAAGCTATTGAGCAATTCCTCAGAGAATATATTGAGCCACAGCTAACCCACATTAACTGCAGCCATGCCAACCTTGGCCTGCTACTAAATGACAATACCTTTAGCAACTTGCGAGCCACCTTATCTATAGACTGGCTAAAACGCTTTCCAGACCTAGCTTTAGAGCCACTAAATAAACTTTTTGAAGCGGCAGCAGAATACGGCAATAGAAATCAGCTAAAAACCATTATTGACCAGCACTGCAGTGAATTTATGTCAAAATGGCCAACAGCAACCAATAATGACTCCACTGAGCAAAAACGGCAATTTTGGTTGCTGCGCGCCTGGTGTTTCCTTGATGAAACACCAGATGAATACTGGAACTGGATTGCGGCGGATAAAAATACACTTTTGACACTAGATCGATTTTATGGACAACTTAACCGCGGCTATTACAACCACTGGCCAAACCTCACCTCAACCAAAATAGAGGCCATTTTAAACGCGTTTATCGACAAATGGCCCAAAGTAGATTTACCCTGTCACTTTGGGGCAGGACGCCCCGCAGAAGAAAGAGCTTATCGTTTTCTTACCAATATTATCTGGCTAACAAATAAAGACACTTCTAAAAAAGTCGTAACCGTTCTTGAGCGGCTCATTGCCAACCCTCGTCTCATAGATTCGCGCAATGACTTAAAAAGCATTCTCGCAGAACAAATAAGGAAAAGAGCTTTACAGAATTTTCGACCGCCGCCCCCAGATGCCATCGTACAACTACTGGATCATAATGAAGCAGTAACCGTAGAAGGATTGCGCCAACAAGTTCTACAAGAACTGCAAGCGTTACAGGGTGCGATAGATGGCGGAGAATACAACACGACTGAACTTTTCTACGCCGATAACCGCCGCAAAAGCGAAGAACAATGCAGAGACAGAATTGCCGAGCAGTTACAACTACGGCTTAAAAATTACAACATCACAATTACACTCGAACATCAATTTAAAGACGCCAAACGATGCGATTTTGCTGCCACTAAAACAATTGACAGCAAAAAGCTCTTACTCGCAACAGAAGTTAAAGGGCAGTGGCATAAGGATTTATACACAGCTCCAACCGCCCAGCTTCTTGAATGTTATGCTAGCCATACAGATGCCGAGCAGCAGGGTATTTTCCTCGTTATTTGGTATGGCCCGCATGAAAAAGTTGCGAACCGTAAACTGCACGGGATTGCAAGTGCTCAAGAATTAAAACAGCGTATTGAGGAAAAACTACCAAATGAGCTTAGAGGCCGAATTGATGTATTCGTACTCGACGTATCTAGGCACGTTTGAATTAAATACTTAGCCTGCGCACCTGCGCCGCCAAAATCGCCACTGCCTGCGCTAATACTTCTTTGTTCTGGCAGTAGGTTAGGCGCAGGCACTGACGGGCGTGGGGCCAGGTGTGTTGCCATTCAAAAAAGAACCCCTCCCCTGCCATTACCAACACGCCCTGCTGTTTTAATAATTCGTATAGCGCATGGCTGCTAATGGGCAAATCTGGCAGCCATAACCAAATAAAAAACGCGCCTTTAGGCTCGCAAATAAAATAATTTAAACCCGCCAAGGCTTCATCCAATAACTGCATCAGGGTATCGCGCTGCTGGCGGTAAAAATCTGGCAATAGGTTTTGTGTAATCTGGGTTAAATCCCCGCTGCGAATGAGCCGCTCCATGATTGCGGGGCCGGGGTTATTATTGGCCAGGTTTAAAATGGTGTTAGCTTTTACCAGCAGGGCAATAATATCCGGCCTGGCTAATACCACCGCTGTGCGCAAACCTGGTAAGCCTAATTTAGACAAGCTCCACACCTGAACGGTGTTGTCATCAAAAAATAGCGGCTGGGGCGGATATTCTAGCGCCGGAAACGGTGAGCCATAGGCGCGGTCAATAATTAAAGGGATTTGCCGCGCTTTGGCCCAAGTATTTAATTGCTGTAAATCCTCAAGGCTTAATACATTGCCCGATGGATTGGTGGGGGAGGAAACACACAGCGCACCTAAGGGAGCGCTGATTTTATCCAGGGCGGCAAAATTTAATTGATAGCGAAACCTGTGGGGGGCGGTGAGGTTAATCTGCGGCAGGCAGCTAATAAAACTCTCAGCGGCGAGGCTTTGATCGGCATAACCCAAATATTCCGGCACCATGGGCAGCAGTATTTTGCGCACTTGGCCGCTGCCATCTTGACCCGCCAATAAATTAAATAATAAAAACAGCGCGTTTTGGCTGCCGCTGATAATGGCCAGGTTATTAGCGGCGATATCCAGCCCCTGCTGCTTAAATAAATCCAACAGCTGGGCTAGCAATTGTTCATCCCCCTGGGGGGATTGATAAACGCCGCAGACTTTATTGACCGCCGCTAAATCCTCCCCCAAGGCCTGCCAGTGGCGGTTGAATATGGCCTGCACGGCGGGAATTTGCGCTGGGTTGCCGCCGCCTAAAAATAATAAATCCGGGTTGTTATTCAGCGCCGCGCCTAGATCCTCCATTAAATCCACAATAGCGCTGGGGCCGGCGATTTTGTCACCCCAGGCGCTTAAACGTAATTTAGGCTGCATAAAGATTTAACACAGGGGCGCGATGCCCATGGCGCGTTTAACTTTTTGCATTAAAGGAATGGCGTATTCGCGCGCTTTAGCAGCGCCTTTTTGCAATTCGGCTTCAATTAATTGCGGGTTGGCCAGCAGGGTTTCATAGCGCTCACGAGCGGGGGCTAATTCGGCGTTAATTAACGCGGCTAATTGTTTTTTCGCTTCGCCCCAACCGATACCGGCGGCAAATTGCTCGCGCATATAGGTGATTTGTTCGCTGCTGGCAAAAGCCTGCCAAATGTGGAATACCGCAGAGCTATCTGGGTCTTTAGGTTCGCCGGGCTCTAATAAATTGGTGACAATTTTATTAATGTGTTTTTGCAGGGGTTTTTCGGCTAAAAACAGCGGAATAGTATTGTTGTAACTCTTGCTCATTTTACGGCCATCCAGGCCCTGTAATACGGCAACCTTATCGTCCACCACCGCTTCGGGCAGCACAAAGGTTTCACCAAAATGGTGGTTAAAACGCTGGGCGATATCGCGGGCCATTTCCACATGTTGAATTTGATCGCGCCCCACCGGCACCTTGTGGGCGCCGAACATTAAAATATCCGCCGCCATTAATACCGGGTAGGAATACAGCCCCATGGTTACACCAAAATCCGCATCCTGCTGGTCTTCCAGGTTTTGCGCCACCGCCGCTTTATAGGCATGGGCGCGATTCATGAGGCCTTTGGCGGCCATACAATTGAGCACCCAACACAGCTCGGAAATTTCCGGCACATCCGATTGGCGGTAAAACACAGCCTTGTCGGTATCCAGGCCCAGGGCCAACCAGGTGGCGGCAATTTCTTTGGTGGATTGCAAAATTTTGGCGGGTTCGTGGCAGCCGATTAAGGCGTGTAAATCGGCGAGGAAATAAAATACCTGGGTATTAGGCGTGTGGCTTGCGGCAATGGCCGGGCGAATAGCGCCCACATAATTACCCAGGTGAGGAGTGCCGGTGGTTTTAATGCCGGTGAGAATACGCGTTGCTGTCATAGGGCCGCCTACTTTTGTAAGGCGGCCATCATACAAGGTTAGCCTGATGTTTCAACCGGCCCGCTCGCCATAAATAACCTCTGCCGCGCCCTTAATAATGCGCACATTAAAACCGGCCTGGCAGAGAATATGGGCGGCAATTTCCGCTCGCCCTTCAGCGTCGTCCGGCACCAAATACAGCTTGCTGGTGGCGAGGTCTTTTAACTGATCGCGCAGGCGGGCCAGGGGCATATTGATGGCGCCGGGGTAGTGGCCGCAGCGAAATTCGATCGGCATTTTTACATCCAGCACCGTGAAGGATTCAGAGAGCGCTTCCACCGCTGAGGCCTCGATGTATTGCATCACCGGGCGGCGAATCAGCTCGTTAAAGTCCTCTTCAGTGAGGCGTTTAATCACCCCATCGGTGAGCATGGTAACCGTGGCATTGCGGGGGGTTTTACCCAGAATGGCCTCTTCACCGAAGGACATGCCGGGGGTTAGGTCCACCCGGATGGTGCCCAGGGCATTGGTAATAACCGCATTGCCGCTGGCGAGTACATAAAAATAATCCCCCCGCTCCCCTTCGCGCATAATTTTTTCACCGGCTTTAACCGGGATGGAGCGCAGGCGGGTGAACAACTGCTGCACATGGGCCATGGGAATACGGGAGAACAAATGGGAGTCCAGCAGGCGCTCGAACCAGTCGTCATCCTCCATTAATTCGATGGCATCAGCGCCTGGGGCGCGCTCGCTGGAGAGTTGCGGGCTGGATTGACTGTAGGTAACCAGGCGGGATAGGTGTTCGCGGTTGATGGCAAAGGCCAGTACTCGGCTGGTGGCGCGGGCGGTTACCGCCGTGACCGGGTCGCTGTTGAGGGCGCACAGGGCTTCGGGGCTGCCCGCTGAAATCGAGCTGGTATTGAAGTTGGAATCGATTAAATCCAGGCTGCCATCGAGCAGGTAGTAGGCTTCAGGCAGGGATTTACCGCGTTTAAACAGGAAGCCGCCTTCGTCGATACGCAAAAACTCCAGGGCATCGAGGGCGTCCAGCAGCAGGTGGGGGGTGAGTTTGTCAAAGTGCTCAAAGCGAGCCAATACATCATCTGTGATCATAAAATAACCTCGGCTTTAACAAGTAAAGCGCACTTTTGGATGAAGGCTGCCAAATAAAACTCATTGGAGCTTTGGAAAAGCAAAATCATAACCAGGTTAACATTTTCAGCCTCAGCCGCTTAACTGCTCTGCCGCCACAAAGGCGGATAGAAGCGCCAGCATCAGGTCTGGGTCACGGGCGCCCGCCAACTCGCGGATGGAGTGCATGGCGAAGGTGGGCACCCCCAGATCCGCCGTGCGCACGCCCGTTAGGGCAGCCGTCATGGGGCCGATGGTGCTGCCGCAGCGCATATCGGCGCGGGTGACAAAAGACTGAATGGGCACCTGTGCCTGCTGGGCTAACAGGCGCACCAGGGCGGCGGATTCGCTGCTGGTGGCGTAGCCTTGGTTGGCGTCCACTTTTAGCACCGGGCCTTTGTTGAGCAGCGGGCCGTGGTTGTCATCGTGCTTGCGGGGATAGTTTGGGTGAATGCCGTGGGCGTTATCCACCGACAGCATCATAGAATTAGCAAGTGCTCGCAAACGCTCTTCATCACTGCTAAAGAGCCGCTGCAAAAAACCGTTTAACAGGTTGCTGCGAGCACCCACATCCGACTGGCTACCCACCTCTTCATGGTCGGTCAACAACAGCAGGGCCGACTGCTCCCCGGCAGAACTGAGCATTGCCTGCAGGCCCAGATAACAACTGAGTAAATTATCCAAGCGGGCGCTGGCGATAAACTCCTCCTGCACCCCCACGAGGGCAGCGGGTTGGCTGTCGTATAGGCACAGGTCGTACTCAAAAATTTCGCTCACATCCTTGTGCCCCTGGGCTTGTAACTGGGTGAGCAGCAGAGCGCGAAAATCCAAGCTGCCATCCTGCAACAGAATGGGCCGCATATCCTCTTGCGGGTTTACCGAGCGCTGCTCGTTAGCGCTGCGGTCCAGGTGAATAGCGAGGCTGGGGATCACTGCGATGGGCCGTTTGAAATCCACCAAGGGGTGAATAATGGCGCCGCTAGCCGTTTTGGCAGCCACTCGCCCGGCGATGGATAGGTCACGG
>DAOQGS010000182.1:0-6798 GCA_035338675.1 Cellvibrionaceae bacterium | reverse complement strand
CCTTGTGCCATTCGTCGCTGTAACGCTTACCTACGCGAGCCAGGTCTGGCCCGGTGCGTTTAGAACCCCACAGGAAGGGGTGGTCATAAACGGATTCACCCGCCACTGAATAGTGGCCATAGCGCTCAACTTCAGCGCGCAAGGGGCGAATCATCTGGGTGTGGCAGACATGGCAGCCTTCGCGAATGTACACATCGCGCCCTTCCAGCTCTTTGGCGGGAAGGGGTTTTAAGCCTGCGATGGGTTCATTGGTTTGCGGCGAAAAAAAATGCGGCACGATTTCCACGAGGGCGCCAAAGGAGATGGCCACTACAATCAGCACCACCATCAACCCGATATTTTTCTCAACTAGATCATGGTTTTTCACGAATTACCCCTTAAGCCAATTGAGGTTGAGCATTGTTGTCGATGGCCTCTTTCTTTTCGGCCTGCAGTGTGCGAAACGCGTTGTAGGCCATAAAGAACATGCCTGAAACAAAGAACGCACCGCCTATAAAGCGCATGATGTAGCCTGGGCGACTGGCCTCTACCGCTTGAACAAAGCTGTAGGTTAAGGAGCCGTCGTCGTTAAAGGCGCGCCACATAAGGCCCTGCACAAAAATACCGTTAATCCACATGGCAACTACGTAAAGCACAGTGCCGATGGTGGCAAGCCAGAAGTGCACGTTGATGAGTTTTACGCTCCACATGGTTTTTTGGCCGGTTAATACAGGAATTAAGTGGTACACCGCACCGATGGAAATCATCGCTACCCAACCTAAAGCACCTGAGTGCACATGGCCGATAGTCCAGTCAGTATCGTGGGAGAGGGCATTTACAGTTTTGATTGCCATCATGGGGCCTTCAAAAGTCGACATGCCGTAGAAGGAGAGCGATACCACTAAGAAGCGTAGGGTGGGGTCATCGCGCAACTTGTGCCAGGCGCCTGAGAGGGTCAAAAGGCCGTTGATCATACCGCCCCAGGAGGGCGCCAAAAGAATCAGTGACATCACCATGCCGAGGCTTTGCGCCCAGTCAGGTAAAGCTGAGTAGTGCAAGTGGTGAGAGCCCGCCCATACGTAGACTGATATCAGCGCCCAGAAATGCACAATGGATAATTGGTAGGAGTAGACGGGGCGGCCCGCTTGTTTGGGCACAAAGTAATACATCATGCCCAAGAAGCCTGCGGTTAAGAAAAAACCCACCGCGTTGTGGCCGTACCACCACTGCACCATGGCATCCATGGCACCGGAATAAATAGAGTAGGACTTAAACAGCGTTACCGGGATTTCCATATTGTTAACAATATGCAAGCAGGCCACGGTAATAATGAAAGCGCCAAAGAACCAGTTGGCAACATAAATATGGGATGTTTGGCGCTTGACGATAGTGCCAAAGAACACAATCGCGTAGGCCACCCATACCAGGGTAATTAATATATCAATCGGCCACTCCAGCTCGGCGTATTCCTTAGCTGAGGTGTAGCCCAAGGGTAGAGTGATGGCGGCAGCGACAATCACCGCCTGCCAACCCCAGAAGGTGAACGGGATTAACCAACCGCCGAACAGCGTCGCCTGACAGGTGCGCTGCACAACAAAATAAGAAGTGGCAAACAGTGCGCAGCCGCCAAACGCAAAGATCACCGCGTTCGTGTGCAGGGGGCGCAGGCGTCCGAAGTGGGAGAACGGCTGCAGAATATCGTTAAGGCCAGGCCAAACAAGTTCTGCGGCGATAAAAACCCCTAGGCCCATACCGACTATGCCCCATAGAATCGTGGCCAGGGTGAAGGCCCGCACTATGTCATAGTTGTACTGAGGGTGCGCTGAGGCGTGTGCCATGTCACTGCTCATAATGTTGATCCACTGTAAAAAGAAAATGGTGGGTTAGCGCAAGGAGGAAGTCCTCCGGCTAACGAGTAACCTAGATGCTCTAAAGCGCAACTTCAGAACGGGTAAATCGTTTCAGGCCTTTTCAACATCTCGCCAACATAACTATGGAGCGTGAAACTGCGCCGGGGGCTTAAACGCTCTACGACCAATTGCCGCAGGAACAGCAATTATACGCAAACTTGCGACGCTAGGCTTGATTGGTGTCAACTGCAACAATTAAGCGTGGGCGGCGAGTTTGGCCTCGCTGCCCAGCGCACGAATTATTAAAAGCTCAGACGAATACCGAGCCCCAGTCCTTTAGTGCTTTCATCAGAAGCTGACGCTTCAATGTAAGCACCGAGTTGGTCAGAAAACCAGTAAATACCGTTAACCGATATATAAGCTTCATTAACCGGGCCAACATCGTGCAGGCCTACTAAGGCACCGATTTCGACTTCATTGGTGATGAAGCTGCGAAAGCCGCCCTCAATAGCCCAACCTGTGTCGGAGTCGCCGCCATCGGGTGTGAATTGAACGCCTGAAAGTGTGCCGTAGAAACTTGCGGCATCGCTAAAGTCGCCGTACAGGCCGGCACCTGCGCGCAGCATGCTGGAGCCGCATTTGGGGGGGGCTTTGTTGTCGTCGCTGACATCGCTGTAGCTGCCCGCAACAAACACGCGATCGGAAATTTCAGCGCTACCGGCAATTTTTAAACCGTCTTGGACGCAGCCGTTATCGATGCGGTGGCGCAGATAGCCGCCTTCGAGATAGTTAAAATTAGGCCGCTCTGCAAGCGCTCCTAATGAAGCGGTGGCTAGTGCAGCCACTAATACAGTTTTGGTAAATAGTTTCATAAACGAACCCCAAGTATTAAAACAGTTTGCGCCCTTTTTGCGCGGCGATGCGCATACGGAGCGCGTTAAGCTTGATAAAGCCTTCGGCGTCTTTTTGGTTGTAGGCGCCAGCATCGTCTTCAAAGGTCGCGATTTTTTCGTCAAATAAACTGTTGCTGGAGCGACGCCCCACCACAGTGACGCTGCCTTTGTAGAGCTTCACTCGCACATCGCCATTGACATGGGCCTGTGATTCATCAATGGCGCGCTGGATCATCAGGCGTTCGGGGCTCCACCAGTAACCGTTGTAAATCATCTCGGCATAGCGAGGCATGAGTGAATCTTTTAGGTGGGCCACTTCGCGATCGAGGGTGATCGACTCAATGCCGCGGTGGGCCTTGAGCAAAATGCTGCCGCCGGGGGTTTCGTAACAGCCCCGCGACTTCATGCCCACATAGCGGTTTTCCACCAAATCTAAGCGGCCAACGCCGTGGGCGCCGCCGATTTTATTGAGGGTTTCCAACAGGCTGGCCGGGGACATGGCTACGCCATTTAAGGCCACCGGGTCGCCGTTTTGAAAGCTGATTTCCAAGTATTCGGCTTTATCGGGCGCGGCCTCTGGGGACACTGACCAGCGCCACATATCTTCTTCGGCTTCCGTCCAGGGGTTTTCCAGCTGGCCGCCCTCATAGGAAATATGCAGCAGGTTGGCGTCCATGGAGTAGGGGGATTTTTTCTTCTTGTTGAAATCCACCGGAATATTGTGTTGTTCGCAATAGGCCATCAGGGTTTCGCGACTGGTGAGATCCCATTCGCGCCAGGGGGCTATCACTTTAATGCCGGGCTTGAGGGCATAGGCGCCGAGTTCAAAACGCACCTGATCATTACCCTTACCTGTGGCGCCGTGGGAGATGGCATCGGCGCCGGTCTCGTTGGCGATTTCAACCAAGCGCTTGGCGATTAAGGGGCGGGCGATGGAGGTGCCCAGCAGGTATTCCCCTTCGTAAATAGTGTTGGCGCGGAACATGGGGAACACGAAGTCGCGCACAAACTCCTCGCGCAGGTCCTCTATATAGATGTCTTTAACGCCCAGGGCCTGAGCCTTAGCGCGGGCTGGTTCCACTTCTTCGCCCTGGCCTATGTCAGCGGTGAAGGTAACCACTTCGCAGCTGTAGGTGTCTTGCAGCCAGCGGGCGATGACCGAGGTATCCAAGCCGCCGGAATAGGCCAGCACCACTTTTTTGATAGACGACATAAAGGCTCCAACAAAGGCTAATGAGGGGCGAAAATTTGGGGCGGCATTGTAGCGGCATCGGGGGGAAAAAAGTAGCGCTGCGGTGGTTTGGGTGCGGCCATATGGGTGGTGGTGAGTTTGCTCGCCATGTCCTCGGTGATGGCACCATAAATTAGACAGTCCGGTGTCCACAGCCCTAAACTGCAAGGTAGTTACAAGATTTAGAAAACTTCTCTGCCGAAGGTCAGCCAGTGCTGATAATTTTAACGGCAGGAGCCAAGATAAACGTACATATGCCCTTAATAGCTAGTCCGAGGAATTACCATGCACACACACACACTAAAACAGGATGCACTGGAAATTCTGCAACACCTGCCAGATAACGCCGATATTGAAGAAATCATGTACCGATTGTATGTGCTAGAAAATATTCGCCGTGGCCAACTAGATGCCGAAAAGGGTAAAACTACTGATGCCGAACAACTTCTGAAGGACATTCAGAAGTGGTGAAGTGGACAGGTCATGCAAAGGCACAACTTCGCCACATATACGATTACGTTGCACAAGACTCTGCCACCTATGCCAAGCGCGTGACACAAGAATTAGTCAACAGGTCATTATCTCTGGATGAGCTTCCTCGAGCAGGTAAAGTTGTGGCTGAACTCAATAACGAGTTAGTTCGAGAAGTCTCGCTTTACTCGTACCGAATTTTGTATGAGATCAAGCACGAAGTCATTGAGGTGCTTGCAGTCATTCATAAGCGCCGCGATGTGCAAGCGGATGAAATTCCGCGCGGAGAATAAATACAAATGGCCCTTGTAGTGGGCTTTTGTTTCGCCTCTTATAAGTGGGCTTGTTTCAGTATTAAAAGGCAGAAAATCAAGACCATTCTCACATGCCATGCCCGGTGTTATTAAGATTGGGCGGCGGATTTGCTGGGCTTAGAGGGTGGTTGTCTTGATAAATGCCACCAAAATGGCCTTGTACCGGCCCTGGAAAACGTGACCGACGCGGTGATGGGCGCGGTTAAATCGTTGCGTGTACACACCATTAAGTTGCCGCATGCCTTTTGCGAGATTTGCATCTGGCGTTTCAACTAATAAATGATAAACGTTGGACATTAAACAATAGGCATGAAAAATCCAATTGCGATCTCGATAAATGTCTCCCAAAATCGTCAGGAATACCTCGCGGTCCTGGTCGTCCTCAAAAATATCTTCCCGCCTATCGCCCCTCGATGTCACATGATAAAGCGCACCGGCAAATTCCAACCGCAAGGGGCTAGCCATAAATAATCTCCTTTAAAAAATTTCCATATAAATAATGCTAAAAGGCAAAACGCAAGACCTGACCTCAATGTTTCTGGCTGATCATTCCATTGGGATCTTGTAATACTTAATAATCTGATCTACGCCCTGCTCATTCATTCGATAGTGCGGGCTGACACCCTCTAGTTGCCTAAGTCTGTAGTTCTTAATAAATTCAAAGTCACACAAATAGGCTCTTGCGAGACAGTGTTTCAGGCCGCCTTGAAATTCCAGTTCAACGGGAAAGCTTTCAATTAACTCTGCTTCGGAATCGAAGTTGTATATTTTGTCAATTTCCTGTGCACACCTCAGAAATACACCGCGAATCATTTGCTCCATGTAGGAGTGGTCATGGCCTGGCTGCGTATAATCGGTGAAAAAATTGAAGCTGCGATACTCTGGAACAGCATTATAGAGCATGTTGCCACTAATCCACTCTTCACTGACACCGAATATTTTTTTATATTCTTGACACAATTTCTTGTGCCAAATACCAAGTAACGGTTGAAAGTTTGAACACAAACCGCTATAGCTCCGGCCAAAATTAATAATTTTAGCTGCATACTTTAATGACTTATTTTTAAAGGTTTTGTTTGAGTATTCCCAACCTTGGTAATCTGAGGCTATGGCGGTACAAATACTTTCGACTGCTTTTTTGTCGAGCATTCTTTACCCCTCTCTAAATGTCAAATAGAGCAACAATGGAAGATGGTGGTGGCTGCCCATTAAACTTGGCGTGGTCAGCGTTCCCTCCTCTGCCTGTGCCAACGCGTAACCCGCACTAACCGTAGGGCGCACTTAAGTGCGCCGCTTTCATTTATCGGAGTAATCAGTGTGGCGCGCCAAGGCGACGCCCTACGAAAAATCCTCAATTTAATTCAGGGCTCACATCCGGTATTGTATTTTCCTTTAGCCGCAGTTAATGCCCCGCTTTTTTTATTCGCTCACCACCGCCAGACCTTGGCGCTTAACCCCAAAAACTCCATTCCCCGCCGCCGGGAGGGCGCGGGGGGAGTTGGTATCAACCCCTGTTGAGCGAGTGTTTTAATTTAATGGTTTAGAGGGCAAGTGGCTACGCGATGGTTTCGCCACACCTTGATTCGCCTAATTTAAAACGCAAGATACCTGAACAACCATGCCACAAGACTTATAAACCCGCTAGCGAATCCATGGGGCTAGCCGTCAATCCCCTCACTTACTGTTCACGTCGCGCCATAATCATGGGGCTATCTCTCCTCCCACTACAACCGAGAGGAGTGATTCCTTGACCTTTGGATTGCCTGCGGCTGTTGTCCCAATTAATTAACGCCGCCTACGCCGTATCCTGTAACAACTTTAATAATGCCGCTGTATCCAGTTTGCCAGCCGCTTCGCCACCGGCCAATAAATTATCCGCCAAATCGCGTTTTTCACTGTGTAGGGCGATAATTTTTTCTTCGATGGTATTTTGCGTGACCAGGCGGTAAATAGTGACGGGGCGCTGTTGGCCTAGGCGGTGGGCGCGGTCGGAGGCTTGGTCTTCGACGGCGGGGTTCCACCAGGGGTCTAGGTGAATAACGTAGTCGGCGGCGGTGAGG
>DAOQGS010000181.1:0-6821 GCA_035338675.1 Cellvibrionaceae bacterium | reverse complement strand
AAGGGGAGGGTTGGGGAGGGGGTTGCGGGTAATCGCGAAGGCAAAAACTTCGCCGCTATTGGTGCTAACAAATGCCGCTCTTTAAAGTTTTTGTTTTGCTTGTTTTAACCATTATTGCTAGCGCTACGGAAGCAAAACCAAAACAACAGAGTATCGGATACTGTTGTAAAAACAGTACAAGTATTTGATGGCCCGGTTGCCGATATGGCCACATTGGTGCCGGATGAATCAACCGATACGGGCGCTTATTGGACCTTGGATTATGTGTATAAGGCGGGCTGCACGGTGAATATCCGCTGCGGGTATGCGGATAAAACCAGTGTGGATATCAACCTGGCAGAAAAGATACAAAAGTGCAGTTATAAAATTGATGCAATGAAAAAAAGCAGTGTTTTGCCAATAGAAATTATAAATTTTGAGCGGTATATAAAGGGATAAACACAAACTTTGGGGTGACGCCCTTTAGGTCAGATAACAAAATCAGGAGAATAAAAATGAGTTTTTGGGATAAGGTAAAATCATTTACGCGATCGGCAAAATGTACAGTGGGTTGGCATGGGGGTGAATATGCGCCTATACCCGGTAAACCCAAGTGCCATTTGGGCAAAACCTGCCCAAATTGTAACGATTATTTAACCAAAGAGGAGCATGAGTTCTCTGAGTGGATATTTACCCAAGAGGGCGACTGTAATGCTAGGCGTGAGTGCATTTATTGCGGTTACGAGGAGCAGGAGGAAAAACACAACCACGAGCAGGTGGCAAAAGATTTGAGCAACTGCGAGATTTTGTTGCGTTGCAGACGTTGCGGGGACGAAAAAGTAGGCCCTGCTGAACATGAGTGGGTTGAGCAACCGCAAGCGCAAGCGCAAGGTACCACTGACAGTGCCAGCGGCAATAAAAAGCAGTGCCAGGTGTGCGGGATAATTAGCCCGTAGATTGGGCAGTAATGCCCAACACTCGGAACCTGGGCAAAGGAAATAATCGTTACTCGTAGGTTGGATAAGCGCAGCGCCATCCGACAAGCGGATTCAAATTCAAAGATTAATCACAACCCTGTCAAGAAAGTGATTTCTAAAAGATGTATTTAATAAAAGCCCAAAAGATTGGGATTTTTAACTGGCTCAATCTCAAGGCAGCGGTGCCAGGGCGCAAGATTAAAACCGAAAAAACAGCAAAAACCCAAATAGAACAAAACAAAAAAACTAATTAAAGCGTAAAAACACAACCCCTATTCATCAACACAAAATCACAGGAGCCCTCACATGTTAAGTTGGGACGATTACGAAGACACATTAGAAACCGCCATTCCTGCCATTGCCGCTCAAAATGCAGCCGCCCAAATGGCCGCGCAACAAACCCTGCAGGCCGCTGACAAGCCAGAACCCCAGCCTGCCGCCCCCAAGCAAGACTACAAACCCGCAACCAACAGCGACGCAGTTGCCCGCGCCCAACAGGCAGTTGCGGATTTAGACCCAGCCCCAGGTTTGGAGGAGCTGGCCATGGGCGCTGCCCGTGTGCAGGTGGATGACAAGCGCATGATTAACTGCCGCGCCGATTTAAACCAATTGGTGCCGTTTAAATACGAGTGGGCCTGGCAAAAATATTTGGACGGCTGCGCCAACCACTGGATGCCGCAAGAAATTAATATGACCGCCGACATAGCCCTATGGAAATCCCCCGAGGGCCTAACCGATGACGAGCGCACTTTAGTTATGCGCTCACTCGGTTATTTCTCCACGGCGGATTCTTTAGTTGCCAATAATTTAGTGCTGGCCATTTACCGCCATATCACCTGCCCAGAAGCGCGCCAATATTTATTGCGCCAAGCCTTTGAAGAGGCCATCCACACCCACGCCTATCAATACTGTATTGAATCCTTGGGTATGGATGAAGGCGAAGTATTTAATATGTACCGCGAAGTGCCATCGGTAGCCAAAAAAGCCGCCTGGAGCATCGCCCACACCCGCGGTATTTCCAGCCCCATGTTCCACACCGGCACCACTGAGACGGATCAAGAATTGCTGCGCAATTTAATTGGTTTTTATGTGGTGACCGAAGGTATTTTCTTCTACTGCGGTTTTACGCAAATCCTCAGCATGGGCCGCCGAAATAAAATGACCGGGGTTGCCGAGCAGTTCCAATATATTCTGCGCGATGAATCCATGCATTTAAATTTTGGTATAGACGTAATCAACCAAATTAAATTAGAAAACCCCAGCCTGTGGACGGAATCGTTTAAAGACGAAGTCAAACAAATGGTATTAGAAGGCACCGAATTAGAAATCGCCTACGCCCGCGATACCATGCCGCGCGGAGTGCTGGGCATGAACGCCGCCATGATGGAAGAATACCTGCACTTTATCGCCAACCGCCGTTTGGCGCAGTTGGGGCTGTCTGAAGCCTTCCCCGGCGCGCAGAATCCGTTTCCTTGGATGAGTGAGATTATGGATTTGCGTAAAGAGAAGAACTTTTTTGAGACGCGGGTGATTGAGTATCAGACGGGTGGGGCGCTTTCTTGGGAGTAAATTGAGTTTAGTAGAGAGTTGTGTGTTACACACTCTATAGTGTAACTAAATAATGCTGTTGGCCGCAAATGTGTAAATTTCTAAAAAGAAATTAACTCTTGCGGCTTTTTTATGGAGAGTAAGATGTCAGATTACAAATTGAGCACGCTTTGGATTGAGGCATTTGCCATTAAAGGTGATGGATTGGACGAAAAGCGAGCCTATTTGGTCGCAGCTTATGAAAAACTTAGAGAAAGGGTTGCGGTTCTCGTAGAAGATATCCGCCCTGATATGCGCGGCCTCACCGTTCACGATATTACGCACATTGACGCACTGTGGGAAATTGCTTCTACCATTGCCGGTTCGAGTTATCCAATAAATGCTGCAGAAGCTTTCGTTTTGGGAGGCGCGTTTTTATTGCATGATGCAGCACATTGCGTGGCTGCCTATCCAGACGGCATTACTGGCTTAAATGCTACTGCAGAATGGAAGCAGGTATGCACACGCCATAAATTAGACCCATTAAATATGGCCGCCGATTCACCTGAATATAAAAAAGTTATCTTTGATGTATTGAGGTTGTTGCATCCTAAGCGCGCAAGAGATTTATTGGGTGCAAAATGGCGGGGCCAATATTTGCTGGAAGACTCTGATTTGCGCGAGGATTTTAAGGAGGTTGTTGGTGCGGTCGCGGAAAGTCACTGGTTTAATACCTCCCAGTTGGAACAGTTCAATAAAGAAACTCTAACCTGTCCTGCCAGTTTGGCGCCAGCAAATTGGAGAATCGATAAATTGAAAATTGCGATATTGCTTAGAACTGCAGATGCAGCTCATATTGATTCAAGGCGGGCACCAACTTTTCTTCGCGCCATAATGAACCCGAATGGTGTTTCCGGACTTCATTGGGAGTTTCAGAATAATATGTGGCAGGTAGGTTTAAAGGAAGACTCTGACGAATTATATGTTAGTAGTAGGCCATTTTCGTTGGAGCAGCGCGCAGCGTGGTGGTTAGCCTATGATACAGCACAGATGATCGACAAGGAATTAATTGATGCAGATCGTCTGCTCAAAGAGTTTCGGAGTGAATCAGATCGATTAAAAGCGACGAACTTTAAGTCTGCAAGATCACCTGATTTATTCTGCGTAACTGTTCCAACTAAAGGCTGGCAGCCTGTCGATACAAGTATAAAAGTAACAAATATTAAAAAATTGGTGCAAACCTTTGGTGGCGAAAAATTATATGGCCCTGAACCCAAGTGGGCGCTTAGAGAGCTGCTACAGAACTCAGTGGATGCGGTGCACGCGCTGCGCGCAATTGGTGGTTTGGGTAAGGAGGAGGGTGAAATAGAAGTATCGCTCGAGACCGTAGGCGACCACTATTGGCTTCACATCACCGACAACGGGGTCGGCATGGGTAAATTTGTGCTATCTGAGGTGCTTGTGGATTTCGGTAGATCCTTATGGAAGGACGGTGCGTTATCGAGAGAGTGGGAAACTCTTGTCGGCACCGATTTTAAGTCTATAGGTCAATTCGGCATAGGTTTTTTCTCCGCATTCATGTTAGGTGATCGTATCCGCGTAATAAGTAGGCGGTATGAGCGAGTGGAAGGAGAGCCGCAATCTTGGGTAATGGAATTTGACGATGGATTAGAGAGTAGATCACTGCTAAGAAGTGCTAGACCTGACGAGTCGCTACTTAGAGCCGGTACCAAAGTATCTATATTCCTGACAAGTCAAAAATTAAAAAAGCTATGTTCCTTGAAGGGTTACGATAAAAATTTGTCGGAAATATTGCTTTACCTTGCGCCTGCTCTAGATATCAACCTAAGGTACAAGGATCAAAATTGCTCTGCGAGGCAGTTAATAGCAGCGAACGACTGGAAATCTATGCCTGCGCATGATCTAACAGAAAGAATAAAATTCCATTCTATTGAACGGGAGAATTTATATTCTGAACTCAAAAATGATGAAGGTGACATAATCGGTAGAGTTGGAATTTCTACGCATAGGGTTTTAAGTTATGGAGTTGGTGTGGTAGGAGGAATTTTTGCAGGACCACTTGACTATTTGGAGGGGCTGGTAATATGCGGCGATCAGAATGACGTTGCGAGGAAAAGTGCAGTTCCAATAGCCAATTTTTCCAATTTTATTGATTGGGCGAAGACTCAGAAATCACTTCTTTTGGCTGCTAATAAACTGACATTGAATCTCAGTGGCGCCTTAAATGTATTCGGTTGCGCAATCGACGACATGATTGTTGTAGAAGACCTGCAGCACGGCAATCCGATCTATTATGCTGATTTTGTCCAAATGCTTGCGAATTTGCAAGGTGAGATAAAAATCTGTGTTGATTCAGTTGACTGGAATGAAGACGATGAGGTTTCTAGTGCTGCTTATGACAGCTTTGCTGCAGATGAAAATGTTTTTATTGGTGTTAAAAGTTACGAATATGGATGGTTGGAGAACATTAATAAGGAGGCGGCGGAATACGGGAAGGAGTTACAAATTAATTTTTATGAAAAGATGCTTGATGGTTTGCCAGATTTAAAACTTGCCAGGCGAATCGTTATGGCTACCATAGGGTACGTCGGAGAGGTTTCTATTGAAAGGGCGTGTTTGGTTGTGACTCGTGCTCAGCCCGCACAAATCAATGAGTAATAGTGTGCCCTGGGACGCCCAATTGAATATCTTGTTCGACCCTTATGCGCTCCAAGGAAGTAGGAAAGATACAAGTCGTTGCGCCCACCATGGCCAAGGAGGGCTGTTGGTGGTTGAGCAAGTAAGCAATATTCTCGCGCTTATATTGAAACTACCGAAATGGGGATGCAAATGACAGTGACTCGAACACTTGGACCGCTTCACTTTGAAGATCTAGATCCCAAGCGATTTGAAGATCTTATACGTCAATTGGCATATGAATTTAAAAATTGGCGCCGACTCGAAGCGACTGGAAGAGCTGGCTCAGATGATGGATTTGACGCACGAGGGTACGAGATAACTAACGAAGATCTTAGTGGTGAGTCAGAAGAAGAGATGATCACCTTGGCCCAGAGCGATCGCTTATGGCTCATACAGTGCAAACGCGAAAAATCGATTCCCCCTGCCAAACTAACCAAGTACCTTGAAGATTTTGTACTCCAGGAAGACGAGAAACTTTATGGTATGGTTTTTACTGCTGCTTGTGATTTCTCTAAGCGAGCCCGGGACCTATTTCGTGAGAAATGTGAGGCGAAGGGAATTCGAGAATGGCATCTTTGGGGGAGGGCCGAGCTAGAAGACTTCCTTTTCCAGCCAAGGAATGATCATCTGCTCTTTGCATATTTTGGAGTGTCGTTAACTATTCGCAAGCGGGCGCAAAAATCGGAAATTCGGTCAAGATTGGCAATAAAAAGAAAGCTCCAGCGAGTCTTGGAAAATTCTTCGCATTCTGCTGTTATGCTTCGCTCGCCAGACGCGATAGAATATCCGAACTCTAGAGCAATTCCTGGATTTAAAAAAGATCCGGTTTGGGTGTTAAGAAAGTATAAAGGAATGATGCATGCGGGATTGCAATTTACGTTGAGGCGGCATTTTGCATATATATCTGGAGACGAGATGACATGGGATGCTGCTCTTGCTCAAAATGATGCTTTTGCGCATGACGATCCATGGGGAGAGCATTTAGATGACTCAGAAGTTAGACAAAAAATACTTGAATTTTGGGAAAGCCAGCCTGCTGTAAATCAAGCGTGGTTCGAGTTATATGGCGTAGTATCGTTTGATTCAATCGTCGATGTTGATGAATTGGGAGATGAAATTATAAAGGCCCCGCATATCTATGTACCATTCCGCGGTCTTGATGGACCATTTTCAAGCTATTCTGCTGTTGTCGAACATAAACTAGGCGGGGATATTAAATTGTATCCAATTAGCTTAGAAGATAGGCGGGTAGAAATTTTTCACGAAGAATGGCGAAAGTGTGGGGCATACGAAGTGCTAACTGGTATATCTCCTCAAGATGATTAAGAGAAAATTGAGTAACCCGCACAAATTTACGTCCTAAGGCGCACTTTGGCGCGCCGAATAGTTGCTTTGAGCGATATAAAAATCGTACCAAAATCGCGATGCGTATATGCCCGGCGCCCGGCGCCGCTCACTGCAAAATTGATTAGCCATATTCGGGATGGCGTGGTTAAACTGACAAAAAGTAACGCCCTTACCCACAAGGAGATTGAATGTCATCCGAACGCGCAAATTTTAATTGGCTCGTCAACATCACCCCCGCCTTGGCCCTCGTGGCGCCCGCTTTATATATTATTGGTTTTGTCTACTACGATA
>DAOQGS010000180.1:0-6830 GCA_035338675.1 Cellvibrionaceae bacterium | reverse complement strand
CCAGCGGGGATTTTTGGCGGGCGCTGAGTTTTAATTTAGGCCTGTGCGGCGCGGGCGTCTCCTGGGTTTATGTCAGCATCAGCCAATATGGCAGCACCACACCGGCCGTGGCAGCCCTCTTGATGGCGCTATTTATCGGCGGTATTGCGTTTATTTTTAGCTGGCCCTATTGGTTAGGTGCGCGCTTTTTTCGCAACAATATATACGCCTTGGCGCTGGGCTTTCCGGCGGTTTTTGTATTGGGTGAATGGATGCGCTCCTGGCTATTTACCGGTTTTCCCTGGCTTTATTTAGGCTATGGGCTGATGGATACGCCGCTTTTAGGCTGGGCGCCGGTATTTGGCGTGTTTGGTATTAGCCTGCTTAGCTTATTAGCCGCCGGATTTCTCGGCCTCGCTGTTATTAAACTCCTGCGCGATAAAAATCGCCCGCAGGCATTTTTGTGGTTGCTGGCAGCCATTATTCCCGGCCTAATCGGCCGCACAATATTGCCCCTGCACTGGACACACAGCAGCGAACAATCTATATCCATCGGTATGGTGCAGCCGAATATTCCCCAAGAGGAAAAATGGGACCCACTCTACTACGCGCAAAATATTAAAATTTTACGGGAGTTAACCGAACCCCTCTGGGGTAAAGACTGGATCATATGGCCGGAGGCCGCCATCCCCTTTTTGTACCACGACGCTCAGCCGTTTTTGGAACAAATCGATCAGACCGCTAAACGCTTTAATTCCGTGTTTATCAGCGGCATTATTTTTGATGATATCCAACAAGACAAATACTACAACAGTATTTTAGCCCGTGGCGACGGCGGTAGCGGCCTGTACTTTAAACAGCGTTTAGTGCCGTTTGGCGAATATGTGCCCTTTGAAGAGTACCTGCGCGGCTTAATTGGTTTTTTTGATTTACCTGTCTCTATTATTAACGTGGGGCCAGAGCAACAAAATGGTTTAAAAGCGCGGGGTTTATTAATATCCCCCGCCGTGTGTTATGAAATTGCCTACCCGGATTTAGTCGCCCGCCGCGCCAAAGACAGCAATATTCTACTCACCATTTCCAACGACGCCTGGTTTGCCGATTCAATCGGCCCCTTACAACATTTTCAAATCGCCCGCATGCGCGCCGCCGAAACCCGCCGTTATGTGGTGCGCGCCACCAACACTGGTATGACCGGT
The DNA here is from genome assembly GCA_035338675.1 of Cellvibrionaceae bacterium. Lineage (GTDB taxonomy): Bacteria > Pseudomonadota > Gammaproteobacteria > Pseudomonadales > Cellvibrionaceae > CAMCXE01. The sequence continues at coordinate 5,652 of DAOQGS010000180.1, read as the reverse complement.
ATTATCGACCCATTTGGCAAGGTGCAAGTAATGGGCGAGCGCTATAAACCGCAGGCTGTAAGCGGTGAAGCCACAGGAGTTGAAGGCCTTACGCCGTATATGGTTTGGCTCAATTGGCCGGTATTATTTGCCTGTTGGCTATTATTGGGCTGGAGTTACTTTGCCACACGACCTCGAGCGATCGCATAATCGACTCACTAAAAAAAATAGCCTCGCCAAAATTAAGCTGCAGCCATCGCCGCCCCTACCCTTATTTGGAATTCCCATGCCCACTGCATTTAACAGCTTGCCCTTAAAACCCGAATTACTCAGCACACTTGCCGCCCTAGAATATACCCAAATGACACCGGTGCAGGAGCAGAGCCTACCCCTGGTTTTAAAAGGCGGTGATTTAATTGGCAAGGCTAAAACCGGCAGTGGAAAAACTGCAGCCTTTGCCCTGGGTATTTTGCAACAACTTTCGGTTGAGCATTTCCATACGCAAGCCCTTGTGATCTGCCCAACACGGGAGTTGGCCGACCAGGTGGCCAAAGAAATTCGCACTCTCGGGCGCGCCATTGCCAATATTAAAGTGCTCACACTGTGTGGCGGCAGCCCTATAGGGCCGCAAAAAATATCCTTAGAGCGCGGCGCGCACATTGTTGTGGGCACACCTGGGCGCCTGCTGGATCACATCAGCAAAAACACACTCAACCTTGGCCAAATAAAACAATTAGTCCTCGACGAAGCCGACCGCATGTTAGACATGGGGTTTAGCGAACAATTAAATGCCATCATCGCCGCCTGCCCGCAACACAAACAAACCCTGTTGTTCTCAGCTACTTATCCAGACGATATTGCCGCGATCAGCCGCCGCTGCCAGAAAAACCCCAGTATTGTCAGCGTAGATGACAACGCACCCAACCACGCAATCAGCCAATATTTTTACGAATTAAAATCCCCCCAGGAAAAACCCCGCGCACTGCTAAAATTACTGGCCGAATTTACCCCCAGCAGCAGTTTAATTTTCTGCAACACCAAACAAACCTGCAATGACCTGCTGGAATTTTTACGGCAAAACAAAATCGCCGCTGCAACACTACACGGTGATTTAGAACAAAAACAGCGGGATCAAATACTGGTTTGTTTCGCCAACGGCAGCTTGCCCTTATTAATTGCCACCGATGTTGCGGCTCGCGGCATCGATATCAAACAGTTAGATTTAGTAATTAATTATGAGCTGGCCAGGGAGGCGTCTGTGCACATTCACCGCATTGGCCGCACGGGCCGTGCAGGCGAGAGTGGCACAGCGATTAATTTAGTGGCCCCCCAGGATCTTCCCGCCCTGCATCGCATTGAAGACTTAACCGGTAGCCCTGCGAAGCTACTAAGCCTGCCCAACCCAAAAACACCTCTGAATTTAGAGGCCGCCATGGTTACGCTTGCCATAGACGGCGGCAAAAAATCCAAACTGCGCGCCGGTGATGTTTTAGGTGCACTCACCAAAGACGGCGCCATTATTGGCGAGCATATAGGTAAAATTTCTGTCTTTGATTTTTCGATATATGTGGCCGTGCATAAAAGCTACTGGCAAACCGCCCTAATCCAATTGCAAAACTATCCGATTAAAGGCAAAACCTTTAAAGCGCGCAGGCTCATGTAAGAAACCTGTAATTATTCAGCACTCCTTTTTGGCCGTCCCTACATAGCCGCAAAACCGGCAGCTTGTTGCACCTAAATACCGCTGTTGCACTCCACTGCGGTTTTTTAGCTTGGAATACTCTAACTATTCAGCAGACATTACTGCGCTCTCTGCTCGGATGGCAAATTAAGGAAGGTTTAACCAACCTGCCTAGTCGATTCGAAGTACAGCAGTGCTGAATACAGGTTATTTCAGACCGTCAAAAAGAGGGACCTTTTTGACGAGCCGACACGGATGTATTCACGGCGTGTCTGCAATAACCTGTATTCATCACTGCGGGTTCGCAGCACCACATAACTGATCTGGTGTTTTCTAGTCAGCTAGAGAATCACGACCAGCACCACTAAAAAGCTGCAGACAATAAAAAGGTGCGGAATAATTACGAAATACTAAATATTAAATTCGCCCAAAAAAAAGCCCCACACCAAAGGTGCAGGGCTTTTAAGGTTTAAGTGGGTTTAGCTAAATACCAACCCAACCTAAATTAAAACTGCGAAATAAACTTCCAAGCTTCGCCGGGCACCCAGGATTTGGTCTGACCGCGATCTTTTTCCGTTGGGTTGTGGTCGCCGTCAAACGCACACCAGCGCACTGGGTAACCGGCGGTGCAGTTTTGGTAGGAAGTACAAATATGGGTACCGCTGCCGCTGGTGGGCTCCTGCGGAGTCATAGCCGTACACTTATTATTTTTAACCGCGCGATCACGCAGGCTGCGGCCTTGCGAAATATTTAATACCGAGTCGCGGATACCATGGGCGTGGAAGTAAGCAATCGGTGCAGTGCCACCCTCACAACCGCTCAATTGAGCACCTGCGTACAAGGCAACCCCACGGAACACACTCGCACGGGCACAGGCAATGGCGTTGGACATGGAAGCGCCATAGCTAAATCCGGTAGCAAAAATGCGTGAGTTATCGATACACATATCGTTTTGAATTTGTTGCAACATGGCATCGGTGAATTTTAAATCGCGGTTGTTGGTATTCGCCCATCCGGCATCTATACCTTCTGGTGCAACGAAAATAGTGGTGTTATTAGCTTGATCCCACAATCCGTAGAACGGATCATCCGTAGAACCACCATTACCGCCAAGCGCAACCTGGTTGGCATTACCATTAAGCCAGTGGTAAGCGAAGATTAAACGGTAGGCGGTTTGGTTATTGTAATTAGACGGTGTGCGCAGAATATAGGTGCGGTTAGTACCGTCTACGGAGATGGTTCTGCGGCCATCTTGAATGGATCGGGTTTTACCGCAACCTAAGGATTTCACAACCCCAGGCGTGGTATCAGGCTTGTCAATGGTACCTGTGTAATCACCCAAAAAGATCCAATCCAACTCGGGTTTTTCGCTACCGGTAGAGCTGATGCGAATTTTTTGCAGGCCGGGTTTTAAGTGAATTTTACCCACCGAGTAGGTTTTAAATTGCCCTGCTTGAGCCACCACGGGCACATCAAATTTATCGACCAGTGTTTGGCTGCATTGGGTCACTTTTAATGCGGCGCCTGTCGCTAATGCGCCCGAGCGAATATATAAACCATAGTCGTTTTCGGTGGCGACGTTAACGCTAAATTCAATGTATTCACCGCTGGCGAACTTAGTAACCGCATAACCGCCAGAAATAGATTTAATATCTACGCCCGTATCGGTTCGGTAGGCGCGGTCTTCATTTTCAGATGTGGTATCGGAGTAACCGGCAGGGTCAAAATCTTCCGCTTCAATTTGGCCCGGCACAGATCGCGGGAGTTGCTGAAAGGCTGCAGAATTTGTGCTGGGGCAAGTAGCGTGCACAATGCCCGAGCTGCTCGATGAGCTGCTGGATGAACTACTAGAAGAAGATGATGAACTGCTTGAGCTACTGCTGGATGAAGAGCTGTTGGAGCTACTTGAGCTGCTAGAAGAACTGCTGGAGGAGGATGAACTGCCCGTGTCTCCACCGCCACACCCAAAAAGGGCAGCTGCAGAAAAAAGAGAAAGCGCGATAAGCCTGGTTTGAACGCCGGTCTTCGTCATGATGTTTACTCTATGAAAGGATAACGTGAAGTTGCTCACACAAAATACCGAGAAAGCGAATTTTTATAGTACTTATTTTGCGGGCCGGGAGATGGCATTGGGTATATTGTATGATGAATGCATCATAAACCACGACGGAACATTTTCTGCGACCAACCACGCATTATCTGATAATTGTTATCAAAGGTTTTGAAAATTGCGGACCAAGTGAAATGGAATTTGCACAGCCCGCCAATTTGTGCAGGCCTTACACCATTAAAATTTAATTGTCGTGATATTCGCGCGATGGACAGCATTTATGCGGCAAAGATTATTTATGCGGTAAACAGACCGACTGCGGACGACAATAACGCCGCCTAGCAGGCGACGCGAGAAGGCAAAAATTAGATTACCTGATGCGAGCTTATATTCATTTTGCCAATATGCCCGAAGAGTGATGCGCAATTAATCAAACTCACTAGCGGCGCAAAAGCGGGTAATTTATAGGGTTAAAATAATTGTAACTATTAAACATCTTTTTGTGTCGCTGGAGTTAATTGCCGCGCTAACTGGGAACTATCATCCGCGTCTTTTAGTACTGCAACCCCGTAATACTGTCCTTGCAGTTGTGACTAGAGCTTAGTGCGAACACGCCGTAAATACATCCGTGTAGGCTGGTCAAAAAGGTCCCTCTTTTTGACGGCCTGCAATAAGTCACCACTGCCACACCGCGAATCGAATATGCCCTATGGCTAAAGCCTGCGAAATTTGCTGCCCGCACGAGAGAGATAATCAGGCTTACTGAATGGTTACAATTAAATTCTAATAATAACCCCAGGCCATTTATGCATAAAAAACCCTGCACCTTAAACGGAATTGCCGTATTAAAATGCAGGGCATCATTCAAAAGACAAAAACCCAAAACGGAATTTAATCTAGCTTAGTTCCCGCATTGACTTACCACATCGGCGGCAACTTTTAAACCCTTGCCAGCACCTGCTGTCGCCTTGCTAATACAGTCTAATTTCGCCGGTGCATCCACTGTGTATTTATAGGGCAGCGCGGGGAATGCTTTAGTGGTAGTCCAGGCATCGGCATTTTTCCAAGCGCCACTGCCGCTGGTCCAGGTAATTTTATATTGAGAGAAATCAGCCGGGCTTTGAATATTATTGTTGCGTAAATCCCAGAAGCCAATTTCATCGCTACTGCGCGAGGTAACGGGGTTTTTGGCATTGTAAAAATAATTACTTTCAACCAAAGTCTGCCCGCCCATGCGCACATTAATGCCCGACTCGGTTATGCCGTTATAGTAGTTGCTATAAATATGGGTAAACCCAAAGCGCTGTAGAGGCAGGCGTGCGGAAACATTTTCATAACGGTTGTGGTGGTAGGTAATGTGGCGCACGGAAGTATCCGTATCACTGGAACCGTCTAAACCAACCTTCCAGTGGTCGTGAATGTAGTTGTAGGAAACGGTAATGTTATCCGCGGTTTTTTTAATATCGATTAAGCCTTCAAAGGTAGTGTCATCATCGGGCGTGCCGGGGCATTTTTGATTGGCGCTAAACAATTCATTGTGATCCAACCAAATATTCGAACCGCCCTCAATGCCTATCGCATCACCGTCATTGGCGCCACCGGGCAATAAACCTATGGTCATATTGCGGATGAGAATATTTTTACTGGTGCCCTTAATACGAATGCCAAAATTAGCCGCAGAGCCGTCGGCGCCCACAATAGTAATGTTGCTTTTATCTTTAATTTCCACCTCTTGTTTATCCTTCGGCCATTGTTCACAAATAGCGGCGCGGATAGGGGCGTAATCAAATTTACCGTTGTACAGCAACACTAGGCCGTCACTACCAGAATAGGCTTTGATGGCATCTTGCATGGCGGTAAGGCTGGCCACCGTAATGGCCGCGGCATTGCCACCGCCGGACACATCACCCGAATACCCCTGGGCCCCCACCACACGGGTTGA
>DAOQGS010000179.1:0-6840 GCA_035338675.1 Cellvibrionaceae bacterium | reverse complement strand
CAGTCGTCCGCTTTTTTTGGCAAATTCGCCTTGCCAGCGCTTCGCCGCCGACATTTTTCAGAGCTTCCTTAACTGCCAGAGAGTCGGCATAAAAGCCATAATAAGTCAATGACAAAAGCATCGCGTAACTATTCAGCATCTTTTTATGTGGCTGGAGGTAATTCCTGCACTGACCGGGAACTATCGCATGCGTGTTTTAGTGCTGTGGCCCCGTAATCCAGCGTCCGCAGCGGTGACTACAGGTTAGTGCAGACACGCCGTGAATACATCCGTGTAGGCTCGTCAAAAAGGTCCCTCTTTTTGACGGTCTGCACTAACCTGTAGTCACCACTGCTACACCGCGAATCGATTTTTCCGGATGGCTAAATCCTCCTGAATTTGCCGCCCGCGCGGAAGAGGGGAGTAAAGTGTGCTGAATAGTTGCAGCATCGCGGACATTGCACCGCCAGGTAAAATTAAAAAGGCCACTAAAGCAAGTTTTTCTGCACACACCAATTTAACGATTGCTGCAAACCGAGCTGTGCGGGAACCTGTGGAGTCCAAAAATCCTTATTAAACTCCTGCACCAATTGGGGGGATAAGTTAATCGAGAGTAAATCCACGCTGCGCATGGAAATCATCGGCGCATGTTTTTTACCGGCTAGTTGATAGATTTTGTCCATGGCTATGGCTAAGGGCATTAATAACCACTTAGGCACCACGGTGGAGGGTTTGGCCAGATGCATAAGCGCAGCAAGCTCACCGATAAATTCATGCACGCCCACCTCCTGTTTACCCACGCCGATAAAATCCCGCCCGGAAGCAGGTAAACGGCAAATCACTTGCCAAAATAGCTCGCACAGGTCATCAATAAAAATCGCCGGGCAGTGGCGCTCGCCGCCGCGAATAAAAAATACCACGCCTTTTTTTAAATAACGCCCGAGGGTGGGGATAAAATTATTATCCTCGGGCCCGTAAATAAGCCCTGGGTAGATAATATTGCTGTGTAAGCCCTGTTGCTGGCGATAATTTTTAACTACCTGGTCACCCGCGAATTTACTGTTGGCGTAATCCGTATTTAGCCAAGTAAAACGCGAGTTGCGGCGCAAGACGGCGATGGATGAACAGTGCACCAAGCGGCAATTGGGCGCCTGGCGCATTAACATTTCACACAATAAAGCGGTGCCCGCCACATTTACCCCATGGTATTCCCGAGCAGTGGCAAAACTCACTAGGGATGCTAAATGCACGCACACATCCAAACCTGTGGCGAACTGCTCCAAGCTGTGGCTATTGTTTAAATCGCCTTGCACAAAGCTCAGGCGCGCGTCATGAAGCGGTTGGGTGGGAATGCTGCGCACCAAACAGCGAATAGAATCATTGCTACCCAATCGCTTAAGCAGATACTGCACCAGGCGGCGACCTAAATTGCCGGTGGCACCGGTAATACCAATAATCATAGCCGTTCTCCTGCTGGTGCTGTTTTGGCTGTTTTCAGTAAACCAAATTGCCCGGCTTCATCTTTAGCCGCTTGGGGCTTTAAGCGAAAGTAAAAATAATAAAATAATTTATAGAGTTTAACCTTGGCAATTTTAAGCCAGGGGCTCTGGTGTAGCGCCGCCCAAAACGCGGCTACAGCGCCGTGTTTTATATACTGCATAATGGGGTATTCCGCCTGGTTGGGTATGGGCGAGCGCACTACCAGTACCCGATCTTGCGGGTGATTTTTTTGAAACGCTTTAAACGCTCCTAGGGAGCCAATTTGCACCACCTCTAAGCCTTTTTGCTTGAGGGTATTCTCCAGAGAAATTACCGATTTATTAGTTGAATTAGCAGTGGTGATTAACAGCGCGTGTTTAACACCCTGTAACTGATCCGCCGGTAATTGATTAATTTCCTGAATGGGGCTGGCTTTACTTTTTACCCAAATACAGGCGGTGCGTTCACAAACAGCCGGTTGCCCCGGTGCAAAGGCGCGAATAAACGCCATGATTTCCTCAGCGTCGGTTTCTAAAAAGGTAACATAAGGCACCAGTTTAAGCGGCTTACCGTTGCTTTGGATGGTGATGCGTTCTTGATAATTATGCATCTGTACCAGGATTAAATCCTCCGGGAAAATGCTAGCGTAATTTTTTACCACTATATGGTTATCCTCGCACAACAGCACAATTTGTTGGCTGCCATCGTGGTCGGTAAAAATATCCCGCAGTTTGCGCACAAAGGGGCAGGGTTTATCAATAATATCCACCCCTTGGGAGCGCAGGATAATTTCTTCCTCCACAATGGAGTCATAACCGGTATTAATGACTTTAAAATCATTGCCGGCGGGCAGATCCTTTGCCTTTTCAACTACTGGCACCCCGAGGGTTTTCAGCCATTTTAAATCCACCCCAACACGGCCAAAATCATTGGAGATCCAATCCACAATTAGAAATACCTTTTGTGCAAATGGATTGACCGAGTTGCGGATGGCCATGGGCATCAAGCCTTTAAGCACTTTATTTTCCAGCCAGATACAGCGGCCGTCTTTTTCCAGCAGTAATACGTCCATGGCGGGCTCCTTAATGAATGGCGCTGCGGCGGGCGCTACGGGCACTTTTGGTTTCTAATACCTTGAGCATTTTTTTTGAGAAGGCTTGGGCCACACAAAACACTTCGCAGCAGGCTTTATCATTTTGATAAAAGGTAATGCGCGCTTTGCCTTCGGCGGTTTTTTCCCGCACCTCGGCGCCTTCAAAATGCAACTCAATACGGGTTTCAATGGGGAAAACAAAATTGTGAAAGACCACCCGCATTTCATTTAAGGCAAATTGCATATCGTCAATTTTAGCGCTGGCCTCCGGGGATAATTCATAGGAGGTGGCGCAGGCCATAAACATTTGCCGGGCCGCTTCAATTAATACCGCACCTTGCACATGCTCGCCGGTTTGATGGTCAGACATCTCCGCACAGCCTTCATCAACGACTAAATAAGCCTCAAAAAGGCCGTCAGCAATGCGCGCAGGTGTAGATACCATAACATTGTGCTCCCGCACCTTGTGCACCTTTTCCTTGGCAACGCGCTGGTGAATATGGTCGTGGAGAATAATTGAGCGTTTAGCATTGAGAAATTTTAAGCTTTCAAGTAAACGCTGGCGGTGCTCCTGGCCTAAACCCTGGCCGAGGATTATTTTATCCACCTTGCGGGCAATCGTCGGCAACTGATCCAGCGCCGATTGATAATCCAATATCTGTTCGCCATCGCAAAAATCGCGGAATTTGGCGCTGACGATGTAAATAGCGGTTTCGGCTGGGGTACAAGTGGGGAGGTCTAAAAGATCGGTGGCTGTTAACATGGTGTTATCTCCTTGGGTTGCGGTGTAGGCATAGGTTAGGCCTTACGCCGCAGCGCAGTATGTGAGATAACCCCACCGGGTTTTGTTAAAAATTCACCAAGCCTGCGCACTAGGGAACCTCTGAAAAATGTCGGCGGCGAAGCTCTGGCTAGGCGAATTTGCCAAAAAAAGCGGACGACTGCAGGGAGGCAGGAGGTAGAGCAATGCAGGAGCAATTGCCGAGTTTACACGCAGTAAATGAGCATTTTTTTGGCAAATTCAACGACGCCAGAGCGAGTAAGGTAATTTTTCAGAGGTTCCCTAGCTTCAGCGTGCAGGTAAAGGGCCACTGGTATCAAGGTGCTTTGGCTTTTTTCACTAAATCCTCATAACCGCCCTCGTTAATCACCTGCCGGTAACCCGCCTTTTGCAAAGCCTCTAACGCCAGCCCCGAGCGGCGACCGGAGCGGCAATACAGGTGGATGGTATCGTTTTTATCTTTGCTCACCTCGCTGATACGCTGGGTAATTTCCGTATGGGGGATATTAATGGCAGCCGGTAAATGGCCGGCTTGAAATTCCTCGCCGCTGCGCACATCGATCCAGATATCGGCGCAGTAGGCTTTAAGGCTAAACAGGCTTGCGAGGGCGATAGATAGGATTTTGTTGCGCATAATGCATTTCCAAAAGTAGGTGCGAATAAAATGGAGTGAATACTGTATAGACCCATTGTAAATTCAGTGAGCAGGTTTAAGTGTATACACGCTTGCAAAGTCAATACTTTATTTAGACTGAACAAGAGAAAATATAACCGTTCTTAGCGGGAGTGCAACCTTGTCGCCATAGTGGCTTGCCAAGCTCTTGGATATCGACGTTACTGGCATATCTTTTAGGGTGCCACCCATCATCACTGGATTGAGAGGATATGAAGAGTCTTATTTTTATTATTGCTATTTTTTTAGGCGGTTGTGCAAGCGTACCCATGGCAAGTCTGCTCGAATTGCGTTCCTTCAGCCAAGATGACTTCATGCGCCTACAGGCCAATGACATTAGAGTAAAAATCCTGGTTGATGAGCCTGTTCATGCCGTTATTGAGCGAACACAATTAACCTTGGAAGCGACCACCCAAAAGGGTAAGAATACATATGCCTACCCATTGCTGTTACTTAATGAAGTTGCAATTAAACCGGCGGCAGGTTTCTTCAATCATACCTCGGGTAAAACCCAATACACCCTTAAACTATCTGATGAGGGCATAAAAAATGTTCTCGCCACCCAACAGATGATCAGAAGCGATAGAACTGCCCAATTGAAGTTTTCAATTAATACAGATTTTGAAAAACTCCCTGCCGAGGTGAATGAAATAGTTCTTACTGTGTCGTTAAGGCTTTTTGAACAAAGAGGCTTTATTACTCTGTTTGACAATGCAAAATTATCGATTAAACCTGAAGCCAACTAAGCAATTGACATTTGGTTAAGGGTGGGCGCTTGTTGAAGCGCGTGATCCGTAGACGATTATTAACCCGGCGGCACTTAGTGCCGGGTTAATAAAGGCGGCAAGGATGCCGCGTCAAAGGTGCAAACCGCTGCGAGCTGCACTAAAGCAAGAAAATTTGCGCATTTTCGCAAGCGTCAGCTCAAAAATGTCGGAAGGCGCCTGCGGCTGTTCCGACATACTCCAGAACAGGCTTTTTTAAGATTTATTGCTGCTCAATTTTTTAAGGTTCTGCGGCCAAGATGCCCATCACTAAAAAGCACTTTAAATAGAAAATTAAAGTTTACTCAAGCTAAAAATAGGCAATTTTGAGCAGCTGATGGGGGCATCTTCGGCGGTGATGTCAAAAAAGTACAATTGGCCCGCCACCCATTTATAGCCAAAGCGCACAACTTCGCCGCTGCCATTTTGAATGTTGGTATTGATGTAAGGGCAGTTGGCTTCGGAGCGGTCTAATACGAAACTGTAGGTGAAGGACATGGTGGGCCACTTGGCTTGGCCGTCTTCGCTAAATTCGTAAATATTGCCCTCGCTATCTTTGTATTTGCCGGCCAGGAGAAGTTTATTGGCGTGTTGAGGTAAGGGCTCGTTAATTTTCACAAAACGCTCGTTGGTGCGCTTGGTTATGCCTGGCTCTAAAAAAATTATGGTTTTATCGAGCAGGGAGAAATGTACTTTTTTAGTGGGGGGTTCTGCAGTTTCAGGGGCGGTTACGTTTAAAAAATACAGGTTGCTTTCCTGCCCGGCTTCAAAGATGGTTTGGCTAAAGCCTTCGTGAAAATTGGTCCAGGTGAGTTTTTTATCAGCGGCGGAGAATGTGATGGATTCTGGTTCATCTACAAAAGGTGTTTTATTAGTTTTTATGGCAGTGAGGTATTTTTCCGCCACCCAGGTGCCGGTGAGGGTTTCTAATACGCTGGGTTTTACGGCAGCTTGTTTTTCGGCGGGTTTATTGGAGCTGCAGCTAGTCATCAGGGCAAGGCAGACTAGGGATAAATAGATACCTTTAAGCTTCATTGTTACTCCTAAACAAATTGATCTGTGTGAATTAATTGTTGATGGGGGTTAAAAATGGCTGTGAATAAATGCCTGCTAAAAGCAATAACCTGAGGGTTAAGTGTTTTTGCCTGTTGAGGTGATTTGGTTGGCCGTTAGCCTAACAAAAAGCATCTTAGATGCGATACAGGATTTGGGCCGCTTTGGGGATGTTGACGGGGGGATTTTTGTAGGCTTGTGTTTGTTGGGATTTATAGGTGGGGAACAGGCAGTCGCATTCAGTTAAGAGGTTTTACCGGGTTTTGTGCATGTCAATAAACCCCACCCCAACCCTCCCCTTAAAAAGGGGAGGGAGCAGGATAGCCTTGGCGATAGGGAAAAAGTTGTTTATGAGCTTTTTACTTTTTCTCTTTAGTGGGATTGTGGCCTGTTTTAGAAACTCCACTTCACCCCAAAACCCAGGCTGGTAAGGCCATCTTCCACAAACACCCGCTCCAGACTCACCCCCAGGCCCACTTGGGGGGTGATGGCGTAGTTGAGTTCTAGGCCTGCTAAGAGATCGGTGCCGCTGTCCTCCGGGGGGGCTATGGAAGGGGTGTTGATGGTGACGCGGCTTTGCCAGCGGTAGAGGCCGGCGCGGCCCACTAGGCTTAGCTGCTCGCCAAGGCTGTGGCTGTAGGCGGCTATTAAGGTCCAGCCGCCGCTGGCGTGGGGGTAGTTATCGGCTAGGGCGGCGGCAGTGGCGGCGGGGGTTTCTAGGCGGCTGGAAAAATTCACCTGCACTTCGCCTAGGTCTTTATAGCCAAGCTCCAGCGCCCAGTGCTCACTGAGGGTTTTGCCGAGGCTTAGGTCCCAGCCTGTGCGGTCTATGTCGTAGCGCTGCAGGCTAAAGCTTGGGCTGGTGGCGGCGAGGTTGCGGCTGAAGTCGCTCTCGCTTTCGCCCCCTTTGATGCTTAGCAGGTTCAGGCGCACATAGGTGTTGTCCAGCCAGTCGGCTTCGGCGCTGCGGGCTGGGTTGGCCGCAAGGCTTGCCGCTACCACGAGGCCCGTTGCCAGC
>DAOQGS010000178.1:0-6849 GCA_035338675.1 Cellvibrionaceae bacterium | reverse complement strand
GGCCCGCCGCCGGGGCATTCACCGCCCACGCCAGCGCAACACCGGTTTGATTGCTGCCATCCACATAACCGCTGCCGGTAAAACCACTATGGGTGGTGCCGAGGGCGCCGTTAAAGCTACAAAAACCCGCCTGGCTCTCCTCTAGAACCCAGGCCGTGCCGCTGCTGGAAGAGCTTGAGGAACTGGATGAACTTGAGCTACTGGATGAGCTTGAACTGCTGGACGAGGAAGTACTGGAGGATGAACCGCTGGAGGAGCTGGTTATTCCGCTGGAAGAACTGGACGAGCCAGACGAGCTGGAACCTGAGGCGCCCGGCGGCTCCCCACTGCAGGCGGTGAGACTTAATAAAACAACGAGGCCACTGATGAGCAGGCTCTGGCGCATGTGGGATGGTTCCTAGCGGAGATTTAAGGATTGCGAGCGTTGGCCGTGGCACAGCTGCAGGGGATTATTAAATCACGGCCATAAAAAGGCGGAAAAATCCGTGTCATGAAGTGTGGTTACATTGTCGCTCGGCGGGTTAACCAGTGCCGATTCCCCTCCGTTAAGCCTGTTGAGTAACCCAATGGTTGAGCGTTCACCGCCGGGGCGATGCCCCAGGCCTAAGCTACCTTAATGCCTAGGCTTTGCGCCCAGTGACGGCAAACCCCGGCGAATGCACAAAAAACTGCCAATTAAAGCTTTTAAGCCAGGGGCTTTTAGTGCAAAATTGCGCGCCCTAATTTTGGCCTGAGCACAGGCGAAATAACCCATTTGAGTTTGAGGAACCAGCCGAATGTCGAAAGAAGACAATATTGAATTTGACGGCGAAGTAGTAGACACCCTTCCGAACACCACCTTCCGGGTAAAACTGGAAAACGGCCACATAGTGACCGCCCACATCTCGGGCAAAATGCGCAAAAACTACATCCGCATTCTCACCGGCGACAAAGTAAAAGTTGAAATGACCCCCTATGATTTGAGCAAAGGCCGCATCACCTACCGCGCCCGTTAATCGCTCTGCTGCCAAAGTGCTCCTTGATGACTTGACCACACAAGGCACTCGCTCCCCGGCGGATTAGCTTCCGCACCCAGCCTATGGCCCACCCCCGCCACCGCGCGCCTAAATCCCCGACGGCACATCCTGCTGCGTTAGGCGACGGATTGAGTGAAATTTGCCCTCCGCTGTAAACCCCACCTCGAAGGTGCCGTAGACGCCTCGGTGCTCAACAAAGGGCTGCAAAATATTGCAGGGCAACTGCACCTTGCGCCCGTCGCGGGCGCGCACCAGCACCTGGCGCACCCAGCCGCCATAGAGCGCCTGATACTCCGCCGCCGAAATAGCCAGGTCAAATTGCACAAAGTGCAGCTGCATCGTGTCTGCTCCCCTATCACCCATGTCCTATATCACCCGTGCGGCTCTAGGCCACCCGTTTGGCGATTTCCGCCAATAGGCCCATAGCCACGGCAAACACGGCAAAATCCTCCAAGCCCTGCTTCTCTATATCGTCAGTCACCGCCTGCCAGCGCGCTAACAGCTCCGCCGCAGGCGCAAACCACTGGTCTAACGCCCGGTTCAAGCCCTTGAGCGCCAATTGACTGAGGCAGTGTTCCACCTCCAGCAGATAAGCATCGCGCACCTGAGCTTGCCAACTGTTGCTGATGGGAATTGCCGCCAAGGCGCGGATAAATCCGGCCACCTGCAGGTGCTCTTTGAGCCGGTAATAATTCACCGCCAAGGTGGTATAAACCTCAGCCGGTTGGGCAATGCCGGTCTGCGCCCTGTCGATCTGCTGCACTATGCCCAGATGGCTGAATAAATCCTCCGGCATGGCCAGTATTTCCGCCAAGTCCTCCGGCACACCTGCATCGATTAATGCCAGCACCCGGCTTTGATAGCCGTTAAGGGCGGGCAGTTGCTCGGCGCTGAAGTTGCGCAGGGCGTGGTTCACCGCCTGTAAACCCGCCCGGTGGCTGGCAACCTGAGTTTCCAGCGCCTGGGTACCGGCGCGCAGATACCAGCGGGTGAGCCTGCGCAGGCGGCGGCTCATGGCGGCAAACCAGGCCATTTGTTGGGCGGCCGGGAATTGCGGCGAGTCCATCAGCAGGGCCTGAAAGCGGCCAAACTGCAACACCTCACGAGCAGCGGTGTAGGCCTTGGCCAGCTCCTCCCAATTGGCGCCGCTGGTCTCTTTTAGCCGCTGGGGCGTGGTGATGCCCAGGTTATTGACCATTTCGTTAGCCAATTGGGTGGCCACCAATTGCGGCCGCAGCCGGTGGCGGCCCAGGGCATCGGCAAAGCGCGATTGCAAAGAGGCGGGGAATGCCCCCAGAGCAACCTGGGCTAGGTATGGGTCGTTGTAAATGCCCGGCGCCAACAATACGTCTTTGAGCATCACCTTGGCGTAGGAGAGCAGCACCGCAAGCTCCGGGCGGGTGAGATGGCTGCGCTCGCTTAAGGCTTTGGCGCTGGGTAAAAACTCCAAACGCCGCTGCAGGCGGCCCTGGCGCTCCAGCTCCTCTATAAAACGGACATACTCGGCCATGCGGCTTTTCACTTCGTTGGCCGCGAAGCTGAGCGCTTGAGTTTGCCGCTGGATATTGTTTAACACCAGCTGGGCCACCTCATCAGTCATGGCGCGCATCAAATCATTGCGCTCAGCAAGCCCTAATTGCCCGCTGGCCATCAGTTCATCCAGGCAGATTTTGATATTCACCTCGTGGTCGGAGCAATCCACACCGCCTGCGTTGTCGATGAAGTCCGTATTACAGGCGCCGCCGTTAAGGCAATATTCGATGCGGCCCAGTTGACTCATGCCCAGGTTGCCGCCCTCGCCAAAAATTTTGCAGCGCAGCTGCCCGCCGTCCACCCGCAGGCCGTCGTTGGCTTTATCGCCTATATCGGCGTGGGTTTGCTGGCTGCTTTTAACATAGGTACCTATGCCGCCATTCCAGATTAAATCCACCGGCGCCTGCAGCAGGGCACAAATTAATTCATTTGGCGTTAATTGCTCGGCATGGATGCCGAGCCTTGCCCGCATGGGTTCGCTGATGGCGATGGCCTTGGCGCTGCGCAAAAAAACGCCGCCACCGGGGCTGATCAGGGCCGGGTCGTAATCGGACCAGCTGGAGCGCGGCAGGTTAAACAGGCGCTGGCGCTCTTTAAAACTGACGCGCGGGTCTGGGCTTGGGTCGATAAAAATATGCAAGTGGTTAAAGGCGCCCAACAGGCAGATATGCTCGGAGAGCAACATGCCGTTGCCGAACACATCGCCGGACATATCGCCTATACCCACCACGGTGAAATCTTCATTAAAGGTGCTGCGGCCCAGCTCGCGAAAGTGCCGCTCCACCGCCACCCAGGCGCCTTTGGCAGTGATGCCCATGCCTTTGTGGTCATAACCCTGGGAGCCGCCGCTGGCGAAGGCATCTTTTAACCAGTGGCCATAATCGGCGG
Source organism: Cellvibrionaceae bacterium (assembly GCA_035338675.1). Classification (GTDB taxonomy): domain Bacteria; phylum Pseudomonadota; class Gammaproteobacteria; order Pseudomonadales; family Cellvibrionaceae; genus CAMCXE01. The sequence goes on along the minus strand of DAOQGS010000178.1, from coordinate 3,412 downwards.
AGATACCATTGGCAATATCACTAAAGGTGGCGGTGCCCTTATCCGCCGCCACCACTAAATAAGGGTCCGGTTCGTCGTAACAGATAACCTGAGGCGGCCGCGTGATCGCTTGGCCTTGGTAGTTATCGGTAATATCCAGCAGAGCGCTGATAAAAGTGCGGTAAGCCGCTATGCCTAAGGCTTGAATCTGGTCACGGCTGGCATCGCTGGGGATGAGTTTGGGTACAAAACCGCCCTTGGCGCCGCTGGGCACAATCACGGCATTTTTTACCTGTTGGGCTTTTACCAGGCCCAGCACCTCGGTGCGGTAATCCTGCAAACGATCGGACCAGCGCAGGCCGCCTCTGGCCACTTGGCTTGTGCGCAGGTGCACGCCCTCCACCTGGGGGCCATACATAAATATTTCAAAGGCGGGTTTGGGCTCGGGCACATCGGCTAGGCGCGCGGTAGCCAATTTTAAAGCGATATAGGCTTTAGGCTCAGCGCCAGTAAATTGATATAAATTCGTGCGCAGGGTGGCATCCATTAATTCCAACAGGCGGCGCAAAATTTTATCGTCGTTTAATTGGGAGACAGTTTCTAAATAGCGTAAAACACTGTTTTTTTCGGCAAGCGCCTGCTCCTGGGAGACCCTGTGCGGGTTAAATTTATAATCAAATAATTGCCAGAGCGCGGCGGTGGCAGGCAGGTGTTTTAATAAGGCGTCACTAATTGCCTCGGGGCTTAAAAAAAACAGCGTCTGTTTTAAATAAGCTGCGTAGGCCCGCAGCATATTCGCGGCGAAATAAGGAATGGCCGCTGCCAAAATTAACCGGTTGAAGGCATCGCTATCGCAGCGTTTTTGCCAAATAGCTTTAAACGCGGGGATAAATAAAGCGCTAAATTCTTCTTCACTGCGCCCCTGGGCAAAGAGCGGTTGCACCGTAAATTGGTGCAAATAAATCTCCTGTTTAACACCTTGCTCAATTGGCGCAATTAAATAAGAGTGTTCACCCAATACCCGCAAACCTAGGTGCTCCAGAATTGGCACCACATCGGAAAGCGCAAGGCTCGCGCCGTTATTAAATAGGGTAAATACCCACTGGGCGTTATGTTGTGCAATGGCCAGCCGCAGGGGTTCTAAGGCTTGGGCCTGTAAAATTTGAATGTGGGTAAGGGCTTGGGCGGGGGTAAAACTCGCCTGGTAGGCGGCGGAAAACGCCTGGCTATAGTGTTCCACTAGAGCGTTGGCATCGGCCAGCTGGCCTTGGATGACCTCAATTAATTCCTCTTCCCAGGGCCTCGCCAATTGCCGCACGGCCTCTTCCAGGGCGGCGCAGTCCACCGCTTTGGGGCTGTCCGATCCTAAGCGAAATACCATAAAGGCACGGGCTAAAATGGATTCGGAAAATGCGGTGGTGCTATCTAACGCCTGGGATTTTAAGGCCTCCCCCAGCAGCGTCTCCATTTGGATGCGCAGTTGGGTGTTGTACACGTCGCGGGGAATATAGGCCACTACAGTGGCAAACCGGCCGAATTCATCGAAGCGGAAAAACAGCCGCACCACCCTGCGCTCATTAATGCGCGCCACACCCAAAATAGTTTCGGTAAGCTCATCTAAATTGGCTTGGAATAATTCATCCCGCGGGTAGTTTTCAATCACCCGCTGCAGTTGTTTGCCTAAATAACTCGACGCATCAAAATTTGCCCGCGCCAAAATTTGATTGACCTTGCGATTAACCAGGGGAATTTCCCAGGGATTTAGGGTGTACACAGGGTAGGTAAATAAACCCAAAATCCGTATTTCACCAACGATTTGCCCCTGGGGGTTAAATAATTTCACCACCACATAATCCGGGTACACCAAGCGGTGCACTCGGCAGCGGGTGGAGGATTTAGAAAAGGCGATTAATTCGTCCTGGCGGTAAAAAAGCTCTATGCCCTCCCCCCACTGGCCGCCTGTGGAGGGCGCGATATGGCGAAACACCCCCAGCCGGGCAGAATCGTCTTCCACCAATTGCCGACCGCCATTCCCCTCAAGCAAGGTAAATTGGCGCAGGCCTAAAAAGGTGAAATGGCCGGCTTTTAACCAGTGTAAAAAGGCTTGCGCGTCGCTGATTAACTCGGCGGGCACTGGCGCATGGGCCAATTGTTGCTCCAACCGACTAACGCCTTCGGTAATGGCGCCGTAGTCAGCCACCATCGCGGCTATATCCTCAAACACCTCGCTTAAATCCGCCCAGAGTGCCTGCTGCTCCTGGGGCGTAAGGTGTTTGCTCTCAATATAAATAAACGACTGCTTCGCCCCGCTCCCTTGCAGGCTGATTAAATTACCGTTTTGATCCCGCTCCGCCGTAAACACGGCGTTTTTGAGCAGATGAATGGGCAGGCGCAGGCGGGTAAAGGCCAGACGCAGGGAATCCACTAAGAAGGGCCGGTCGTTTTGCAGCACCAGTATCATGCTGCCCTGGGGCACGGCTCCCAGGCCGCTTACCCGCTCGTTGAGCAACAGCACTGTGCGCTCCTGGGCCACCTGCCCGTACAGGCTTTGCCAAAGCGCCAGCAGCAGCGCGCCGCCATCGGCCGGGGCGCGATCGCGCCAATCCTCGGGGGGAATATTTTCGCTAAATACACGGCAGAACTGGCTAAATACGGGCCGCGAAGCTTCCGGCACTTGGGCGCTCGCCCAGGCGAGTGCGGCAGAAAACGAGCGGGGAAAATCAAAACGGGTGTTGGCCGACATTCTTAAGCTTCCTATGGAATGGATCCTATTGAAATTTGCCACTATGGCCCCACATGGCGCGGGGTGTATTGCGCGTGGATGGAATTGCACGTAGATGGAACGGCTAGGTTAAGCATAGCTATCTTCGAAGGAACTTACGACGCACCCTATGGGTCAGTGCGCCCACATTCAACATCCCTTTTACCCTTATCGAGGCCTGTTTCGTTCATGTCTGTTCTCCCTCAGATTCAAACGCTTAAAACCTGGTTGGAAAGCCAAATTCTCGGCCAGCCCCAGTTGATCGAACGCATTCTGATCGCACTGATTGCCGATGGCCATCTACTGGTTGAGGGGGCGCCGGGATTGGCCAAAACCAAAGCGATCAAAACCCTGGCCGACGGCATCGAGGCCGACTTCCACCGCATCCAATTTACCCCGGATTTATTGCCCTCGGATGTGACCGGCACCGACATTTACCGGCCCGAAACCGGCACTTTTGAATTCCAATCCGGGCCAATTTTTCACAACCTAGTGCTCGCCGACGAAATTAACCGCGCTCCCGCCAAGGTGCAGTCCGCCCTGCTGGAAGCCATGGCGGAGCGGCAGATCAGCGTGGGTAAATCCACCTACCGTTTACCGCCCCTATTCTTGGTGATGGCCACCCAAAACCCCATTGAGCAGGAAGGCACCTACCCGCTGCCGGAAGCCCAG
>DAOQGS010000177.1:0-6861 GCA_035338675.1 Cellvibrionaceae bacterium | reverse complement strand
TTTGCCAAATTCAACGACGCTAGGGCGAGTAAGGTAATTTTTCAGAGGTTCCTTAGCTCCCCTGCAGCGCTCGCTGCAATAAATTACCCCAGGCCAAGCCCGCCGCCATTTTTTCCGCCAAACAAATTGGCGTTTGCACACTGGGCAAATTTTTGTTGGCAAATGAGGTTTAAGGTGCGCCATTAACTGCGCCGCCAAGCAGGCAAACGATGCATTATTTACCTCTGTTTATACTGAGTTGGACAATAACCACGGTTAACGGCCGGGGAGCGCAGGGCTAGATGTTTGGTGGCGCGGTGCCGCACCCGCGCCCGCCAATTGCGAAAGGCCTTGGGTTTAAGGGCTTGGCGCATAAAAACAATCACGTCCGCCTCGCGCATACCATACAGTGCATCAATCGCTTCAAAAGGTGTGCGATCCTCCCAGGCCATTTCAATAATGCGCGAGTAATTCGCTGCTGATAATTGCAGGCGGTGAGTTGCTGTTTTCATAGGGGCTCGTATTGGTCGGCTCATTTTATCCATGGGCATTCATACGAATGAGCGTAGGCTATGGATCAAATAACCACTCTCTTGCGTGCACTGCGGCAGTCTAAATTCATTGGGCAGGCGTAAGACTTAAAACCCGTATACATACTGCCACTTAAAACTTAATAAAACACATTAGGCTACTCTGTTGCTGAGCCTTGGCGGTGTAGTTGATGGAACAGAACTTTCTCTTGCAGCTAGAATTTTTATCCACTTACCGATTTGGAGCTACCTATGCAACAGGCTACGCGCGCTTTAATTTTTAGCTACAGCGATTCATTATTTTATTTTGTTGGCACCACGGCAGATAGTGCAGGCCACTCAGACAATGTGCAGTTTTATAAGGATGAGGCTGGTAATCTGTTGAAATTTCGCAGTCTATTTCACGCCAAACAATTCTTATTTACTCAGGGTTTTACCAAGGGCGCTTTGGTGATGCAGTCTGCCTATGATGAAATGATTGGCAATGAACCGGCGCAAAAAGCCGAGCTGCCTTGGCTTTATGAAGAGGCTGTAGCCTGACAGCTTGTTAAAATACCTAGGCGGCGACGTATTGCAACAGGCGGTTAAACAAAGGAACTTCTGGGGATATATTTATCGCCGGGTTAATATCCTGTCAGCCGAATAAATCTGCCTGCCCTGGCACCAACTGGCGTTTTGCCGGTACCACCGAGGGTTTGCGAAATAACTGACCATTTAATGCAGTGAACTCCCGCCCTTGGTTTAGCTTTAAACGCTTAGCACACAGGTTAAACCTGCGCTGAATTAATTGCGCGAATATGCCCTCACCCTTCATGCGCTGGGTAAAATCACTGTCATTTTCTTTGCCGCCGCGGCTGTCGCGAATGCGATTCATCACCCGCTCGGCGCGGTCGGGAAAATGTGCCTGCAACCACTCTGTAAATAAAGGCTTAACCTCCCAGGGCAGCCTAATTAGGGTGTAATTAGCGCCCGTGGCGCCAGCCGCTGCACTTGCCGTTAATACCGCTTCTAAATCCTGTTCGGTAATAAAAGGAATCATCGGCGCCACACTGACGCTCACCGGAATACCGGCGGCGGCCAAGCGACCAATGGTTTTTAAGCGCCGCTGGGGGGAGGCGGCGCGGGGCTCTAAAATACGGCTGATGTCGGCATCTAGGGTGGTGAGGGTTATGGCCACCGTCACTAAATTATCCTGTGCCATATCTGTTAAGAGGGCTATATCCCGCTCGACTAACGCGGATTTAGTAATTAACCCGCAGGGGTGCCGGCATTCTTTTAAAACCTGTAAAACCTGCTCGGTAATGCGCCAGGTTTTTTCGCAGGGCTGGTATGCATCGGTATTCACGCCGATGGCGATAGGTGCGGGTACATAATTCGGCTGGGCGAGTTCCTGCCGCAATAATTGCGCAGCATTTATTTTGGCGAATATTCGGCTTTCAAAATCCAGCCCTGGCGATAGGCCTAAATAGGCGTGGCTGGGGCGGGCGTAACAATAAATACAGCCGTGCTCACAGCCTCGATAGGGGTTTAGTGAAACACTAAAGGGCAAATCTGGGGATTGGTTGCGGGTGAGAATAGATTTAGCAACTTCGGCGCTCACCTGGGTAAGCAGTGGGCTGGTCGGCTCATCTTGACACCAACCATCGTCCTCGCGCTGGCTGCTCTGGGTTTCAAAGCGGCCCACAATCTGGCTGGTGGCGCCCCGGCCCTTGATTGCTGTGGTGGCGCTTTGTGGCTGATGTTCGGACATGGCCGCCCCAATACTGGTTTAATATACAGTATTGTGCACCGCCTAGCGGCGTTTGGCAAATGCCGTTATTGCAGCAAAAAGCAAACCTAACCCTTAAGCGGGCTTTATCTTAAAAACCGCAGTTAAACCCTAATGTGGCTTTTATTAACCCGGCGGCATTTAGTGCCGGGTTAATAATGGCGGCATAGATGCCGCATCAAAGGTGCGAGCCGCCGCGAGCTGCACTAAAACAAGAAAATCCGCGCATTTTCGTAAGTTTAGTGCAGCGAAGGCAAAATAGATCAGGACGATCTATTTTGCCGCCGGGTTAATAGATTAATTAAATGCCTCCTTCACCGCTACACCATCAAATTCTTTGGGTATGGCCACACCCAATAACCACAATGCGGTGGCGGCCGTATCGTAGGTATTAACCCGCTGCTTGAGAACAAAACCCGGCCTCACCCCCTTGCCCCAGGCAACCCAGGGAATATGCATATCGTCCAGGCGGGTGCTGCCGTGGGTTTTATCGTGGCCGCCGTGATCGGCAGTGAGGATTATGACGCTGTCGCGCTCAATACCCGCCTGGGTTATTGCCTTGCGCACCTGTTCAAGGGCGCTATCCTCTGCGGCAAACGCAGCTTTTTGCTGCTCAGAGCCCCAGCCAAATTCATGTCCTGCGCCGTCGGAATCGGCAAAATGAATAAACGTTAGGTTGGGTTTTTTAGTGCGAATAAATTCAGCGGCCGTTGTGGCAACCTCTTGGGCTGCATAGGCGGGAATTGCAAATAGGTCCAATGAATTGGCCGTATTTAAATGCTTAAATTTATCTTTGCCAGCGATTAAACCGGTAATTAAGCCGTGTTTTTTGGCCAATGCAAAGATGGTGGGCACCTGCACCAAGCCTTTTTCCGGGCTCCATTCATTCCAATCAATTAAATGTTTATTCGGCTGCACACCGGTGAGCATAGAAGTGTGTGATACCAAGGTAATACTGGGCACCACCGTAAACGCCTGCATGGTGCTAGCGCCTTGTTGTGCCATCTGTTTAAACAATGGCATAGCACTGGCCTGCATCACCGAGGGTTTGCCGCCGTCAAAACTGATAATAAACACGTGGCGAGCGCCAGCTGCCTGGGCAGGACTGGTTACACCTAACAACAGTGCGCAGGCAAAACCTATGCGCACACATAGTTTCAGCAAGGCTTGAACCTGAACCATGAAAACTCCTAAAGGTTAATGAACGGTGCAACATAGTAGTGTTTTATTGAACCTATGTAACCTGTCGGCAATTATTAACCCGGCGGCATTTAGTGCCGGGTTAATGATCGCGGCAAGGATGCCGCGCTCGGCGGTGTAAACCGCCGCGAGCTGCGTTAAAACAAGAAAATCCACGCATTTTCGTAAGTTTAACGCCGCGACGGCAAAATAGATCAGGACGATCTATTTTGCCGCCAGGTTAATAATAGGCCCGCAAATTCAAATTAGCTGGCTATCTCTGCCATGTGTAATGAATACACATGGGTTCAGACACCCAGTGAATATCCTTGTAGGCTTGGCAAGACGATCCTTCTTTTGAAGGCCTAAATTGGTATATACATTTTTGTGTTAGGCGAGGGATAGATTAAGTCACAACCTGATTCGGCAAAGTTGCTTTTTATTAAGTGCCTGCTAAATTGGCAATACCAGGGTATTGGCCCTGGCTATCATATGAGTAGCCCTTATGAGGAATTTTTAATGTTGTTAGCACGCACAAAGGAAGTTTTTTGTTCATCTTTATTAGCCTGCGGCCTAATTGCCACGGCCGCTTGCAGTAGTATCGTCCACAATGGCCCCCGGCAATTTGCTATTAATAGCACGCCAGAAGGCGCTAAGGTCTCGGCCTATAGGCAGGGTTCTAGTATTGCCACTGATAGTGGTGTTACGCCCAAAACATTTTCCTTAAGTGCCCGCAAGGGTTATTTTTCTGGCCAGCCTTATATCATTAAAGTAGAAAAAGAGGGCTTTAAACCCGTTGAAGTAAAACTCAAACCAGAGATTTCGGGCTGGTATTGGGGCAATTTATTCTTTGGCGGTTTAATCGGTATGTTAATTGTTGACCCAGCCACAGGAGCCATGTGGAATTTAGCTGTGGATACTGGCGATAAAAAGCTGGATAGGGCACAGCGCAAAAAAGCCGCTAAAGACCCAGTATTGGTTGTTAAGTTAGTTGGAGAAACCACTCAAGCTGAGCGGGATAAAATGGTGCCTATTCAGTAGAAAATTAAAGCGCTTAGGTCAGCGTCTTACAAGGCTTAAGCGCTTTACTAAAATAATTATTGGCGAAGGGTTGATTATTAAATTAAGGATGCTCTGATTAAACCCGCACTTAGGAACAATCTGTAAACGCATATGTTGCTTCCTGTAAGCCTCTGTATCTCAGGCGCAAGAGTTTCAAAATTGCTGCCTCCAGACTTACTTGGCAGTTCCTTATCTCGGCAATAGGTGCAATAATCTTTACTCTTTTTAGCCTGCTCTTTCCCTCGGCGTTCCTCTTATTAATACTGCTATATTCTTCACTAACTGCAAAAAGATATTAGCCCACTAAGAGTTTTAATCCGCTGGAAAGAATCCAAAAATGTAGATCACTTTAAATACTAGGAGATTGATATGGTAATCAAAATTTGTCGCCTCGCCGCCTTAGCAGTAAGCTTAACGTCTTGTGTTGTGGTGCCGGTGGCCGCAGAGAAAAAAGAAGGCACCTGTGGTATCTCAGAAGATAGGCAAACTCTAAAAGTAATGGACTTTGCCAAAGACACACAAAGTTTTTATTCCTTGCAGGGCATGATGGTCACACCCATTTCATTTCCCACCAGCGCTGTAATTTCCGGCGTTTATGTAAGCGTGTACAACACCTATAAGCTCGGCGAAACCCTGTTGGTGTGTAAAAAGCCGCAATAAAAAGCTAACAGCCTGTTGAAATGTTAACGCTGACTCTGGCGGCCCATTTCAACACGCTACTATTAACCCGCTGGGTTAATAAGCCAAGACTCTGAGCCCATTCGCTACGCAGCCAATTCGCTACGCACGCGGAACCAGGTTTTATCCTCTAAACGCACCATACTCAGTTTTTTTCCCCATACACAGCCGGTGTCCAGCGCAATCGCTGCGGGCTTGCCTGTAACGCCCTCTAACGCGGCCCAGTGGCCAAATAAAACGGGTTTTGCTAAATGGGCACCGGGCCAATTAAACCATGGGGCAAATCCATCAGGGGCGCTTTCAACGCCCTCTTTTGCCTTGAGGTCTAAACGGCCATCGCGGGTACAAAAACGCATGCGGGTGAAATAATTAACGATTAGCCGCAGGCGCTCAAAGCCGCGAAGATCATCTCGCCAGGTATCCGGCTGGTTGCCGTACATGTTTGCTAATAACTCAGCAAAATTATCGCCGCTGAGCGCCGCATTTACCTCCTGAGCGAGGCTTAGGGCCTGGGGCTGGCTCCACACCGGTGGAATACCGGCGTGGCAGAGCACATAACCTAAGCCCTCGTGCATGAGTGGCTGCCTGCGCAACCAGTGCAGCAATTCATCGCCATCGGGGGCGTTTAATATGGGTTGTAGGGTGTCTTTTTTATTGACTGCCCGCTGGCTAAAGCGCACTGCGAGTAGATGCAAGTCGTGATTACCCAACACCATGCGAGCGCTCTGGCCTAGGCCTTTAATAAAGCGCAGAGCGCCGAGACTATCAGGGCCACGATTGACCAAATCCCCCGCCACCCAGAGTTGGTCGCAGGCGGGGTCAAAACAGGCACTATCGAGCAGGCGGCGCAGGCTGTCATAACAGCCCTGCACATCGCCAACCGCGTACACCGCCACTAGTGCAGGCTCTGCGGGTGGATTAGGGCAAAGGTTGGAATCGGCGCGTCGAATTCATCGCCGTTATCCAAACGCATTTGATAGGTGCCCGTCATGGTGCCCATGCCGGTAGGTAATACCACGCCGCTGGTGTAGGTATAGCTGGCGCCTGGGTCCAGGCGGGGCTGTTGGCCCACCACACCTATGCCCTGCACCTCCTGCACCTGGTTATTGCCATCGGTAATAATCCAGTGGCGGCTGATTAACTGGGCCGGTTGGTCGGATTTGTTGGCGATGGTAATGGTGTAGGCAAACACAAAGCGCTCTTGCGCCGGCTCCGATTGGTCGGAGAGGTACTGGGTTTTGATGGACACCTGAATATCATCAGTTTGCATAAATAACCTCGTAAATTCTTTAACGCTGCTGGTTACTCAGGGAGCCCAGCTGCGCTTAGTACACTATTGCCATGGATCTGAGTATAGGTATTGGCCAACTGCACATACTGCGCCAAGGCCACATTTTCAGGCCGCAAGTTGGGGTTTAAACCGGCGTCTTCAAGCTGCTGATCGTTAAACACTAATTTCAGCGCGTTGCGCAGAGTTTTGCGCCGCTGGGAGAAGGCCGTGCGCACCACCCCCTCAAGGGCCTCGTGGCTCTTGGCTTGAAAGGGTAATTGCCGGTGGGGGGTTAGGCGCACAATGGCGGATTCCACCTTTGGCACCGGGCGAAAACATTCAGGCCCCACATCAAATAAATGTTCCACCTGGCAAAAATACTGGGTCATGATGCA
>DAOQGS010000176.1:0-6977 GCA_035338675.1 Cellvibrionaceae bacterium | reverse complement strand
TGCCACTGGCCAAGCCGCCGTATTTGCTTTAGATAAACCACTTGCAGCGGCAACATCAGCACAGGCATTAAATCATCAATTGCTGGATCGAGTACGTTTTGCCGAGGACTATCAGGTATTGGCCTCGCAGTTAACTGGCTCGGGTGTTGCCACCAATTTTATCGAGCGTTTATTTTTATTAGTGCTAAAGGCTAAGCCGCAGGCTGAATTACTTGAACTGGCCGAGGCAGGTTTTACCATCATGCAGACCCTGGGGCGCAATATGATAAAAGACGGTAAAAAACTTGAATCCGCTGAAGATAATATAGGGGCGCTGGCGGAGCAGTTTGCGTTACTGCAGCAGGGTAAAGTGGAGGTTTGGCGGCAGTTAGGATGCATTTAAAATCTGTGACACTAATTCTGTTTACTGCGCTTGGGTTTATATCAGCTAAAACCCGGGCCGATACTGTCTTTGCAGTTTTCCGCGTGCAGGTATTTGATCGCGATCATCAAGTGCTGGCCGATAGTACAGACTTTACACAGTTTGCTGTCTTTAATCAGGTGTGGGCGAGTAAATAGGCTGTGCCAGGCCGGTATAAAGCGCGTAGTGAATTTCAGTATTCGATTATTTTAGCCGGTATGGGTGTATGGCTTTACGCTAGGGATGGTTACATCACTAAATTGGATCACCTAGCAGCCCGTTGAAATACGTAGGCGACGACGCGCTGGCAAGGAGTGTTGTAACTATTCGGTACTTATCAGCGCTTATTTTTTCCCACCCCCTGTAGGGAAGAGTTTAAAGAGTTTGCAGGTATTAAAGCACTCGCCCGATCATTTTCAGTCTGCGCAAAAATCAATCCTAGCTTAGGGCGCAAAATCACCTGGAGCACCCGTCAAACACCTTGTTTAGAGATTTGTAACCACTCAGCACACCTTATTACCCTCTTAAGCGCGGGCGGCAAATTAAGCCAGATTTAGCCATGCGGCAGAATCGCCGCGAAGGAGTGACTTAGGGCTCACAACACTTACGCAGTCGCCTGGAGATTTCTCTTTGGTACGAGAATCACGTCCAGCTACAACAAAATTGTTCTGAATAGCTACGAAGATTTTTTTTTAAAAGTAATGTCCTTAAGTTAGGGAATAGCTTGTTTCCCACACAAACATTAACCTTATCATGCTCAAATTAAATGGTGCGTGTATTTTAGGGTTATTTTGTTTTATCCAGCTATTCATTTGTGCATATGATGTATGCATTTTTGTCTTTTGATTTCGTTACCTCCAGACGGTAGGCTCCCCCTAGCAAATAGTTAATACACATTTGCTAACCACAATCCTAATAATCATTGAACTTGCATCGGCGGTTTGGTTGATTGGGTAGCGGATTTAAAGCGCTTTTAGGATAAACACATTACTTAAGTAATACGCGGAGTGTATATGCGGAATCAAACAAAATGGTGCTGGCTGCTTGCGCCAGCCCTTCTGATGGGGGCGGCTGCCAGTTCAGCGGCTACTTATTCGGCCAGTGCCACAACCGGCGGGCCAGGAACGGCCGGTTGTACCGGTAGCAAGGCCTGTACCGATCCCGGTTGGGGCATTGATTTAAACGATAATACCGGTTACCGATGGAGCATCCCCGGCGGCACGGGTGGGCCTGCACAATTATTTATTAAAGCGGCCTCGTTGAGCGGTGAGCGCAGAATGAGCCTGTGGCTTAATAATACGCGCATTAATACAATTACATTAAATTCCACCAATGCACCGCGCCCGCAGGGTAAAGAATTTGGCGCCTATGCAGTTACGCTTTTAGCAGGCACCAATAATGTGGAATTGCGCGATACAGAAGGTACAGCGGAATTTGATGCTATTGCCTTACGGGTGGAGGCTACCTCCGTTGGCCGTTCTATTAATAATCGTTTAGAGGCAGAATCGAACGATGGTATGGCGGGTGTACAATTTGAGCCGTCTGCCGATCAAGACGGTACACAAAGCGCCGGCTGGGTGGATGCGGGTGATTATATTGAGTGGCAAATTAATGTGCCCACGGCAGGTTATTATCAATTAACCAGCCGCAGCGCAGCTATTAGTGATGCGGCTTTGGATGTGTGGGTAAATGGCACCTACACCAGCGAATTAGGAATTGATAAAACCCAGGGCTGGCAGGCGTGGAAAGATTTTAATTCCAGCAGTTTTTATTTAGCTGCAGGCAGCCAAAAGTTGCGCGTGCGGTTTGCAAGTGCCGGGCAAAATCTGAATTGGGTTAAATTAAATCCCACTGTCCGCACATCCGAAGACGTTTTTAGCCCCGGCGCCTGGCGGATGGTTTCGCGGGAGGATCGCAGCAGCCTAGGCTTAAATAATCTGGGTGCCTTAAGTGGCAGTGATTATTACGGGTTAGATAGCCAGCTTTGGTATTTGGCGCCGCGGGGAGGCGGCCGCTATGAATTTAAAAATAAAACCAGTAATTGTTTTAGCAGCCAGGACAATCAATCCCTAACCTCAACCCGTATCGCCAGCTGTAATACATCTACCTCTGCTTGGGGGTTAGAATTAATGCGCGCTCGCTCAGAATCGCGCCCGGCCATTTACCGTTTACGCGCGCCTAATGGTTTATGCGCACGTCCCAATGGCATTAACGCCCCCATACTTGGCGCCTGTGATTTAGGTTCCCGTTGGTATTTAGAAGCATCCGGCTGGGGCGAGCGCACCGGCAACCGCGAATACACCCTCAACGGTTTATTACTCATCAAGCCCACCACAGATGTGCCCGGTTTAACCTTTGCACAAATTCCCCAGGATATAGTTGATGCCGCCAAAGTATCGTTTGTGACTGGCGTAAAAACCTGGCTGGAGCGGATTACCGATGGTCGCGTCAGTTTTATAGGTGCTACGCAAGTATCCACGGATCCAATCAATCAGCTTTATTTAGAAGGTGGTAATTGGCTGCCCGCCGATTGGACCTTACCCAATGATGTGCAGCGCTTTGTGCCCCGCGGCGCCTACGATACGGTACAAGTGTTTTACACGGCAGGTGCGGTTCCCGACGGTTGGGGCTGGGGGCCTGGCCGCAGTATTGCTTCTAACCATACACTCTGGACGACTGTTTCCGGTGGCGATGTACCCGCATCTGCTTGGACTTCTGGCCACAATGAACCCACGGAAGTTTTTATCCATGAACCCATGCACGGGTTGGATGGCCATTACGAAGCCTTAGGCGTGCCATTGCCGGAGGGCTTATTACACGGCGCGGGTGTAAACCGATACGGTTGGTATTTAAATATTGAATATAACGGCTGGGTGCATTTTTATCGGGATTATTGGCTCGGCCAAATAATTGCCACTGACGACACCTACAGAGGTTACGGCCCGCGTATGTTCAGGTTGCCCACGGTGCGGCAATGGGCACTCACCCAGTCTGCGTCTTCGGCCAAAATTATGCAATTTAGCAGTGGCAAATGCTGGGTGCCACAGGGCGGTGTGGCCCAACCGAGTGCGGGTACGCGCCTTGTTTTAACCGGTCAGTGTTTTTCCGCCGCCACATCATTTGTGTTGGAGGCCAATGGCATGCTGCGCCATAAATCCTCGGGCATGTGTGTGTACCCAAGGGGCGGCAGTGCTGTTAATAATGCCGAATTAATTTTGCAGCCATCCTGCAGCCTAAATACTAATGCAACACTTGCGATTACGGACTTAGGCAGTCTGCGCAACAACCAAACCTTGCGTTGCGTGCATCCACTGGGCGGTTCGGATCAACCCGCTGAAAACACTCCAGTGATTTTTCACGATGGCTGTGATGAAGGGCGCTTACGCTTTCATTTTCAGCAAGAGTAATTAAAAAACTCGCCAGGGATGGCGAGTTATTAGGTATTGTTTAGGTTTAAGTAGGTCTGTTTTTCCCTGCACTGATTACTTCTTATTTTCACCGCCGCACCTGGCGGAAGGCCCTTACCATGGTGCCACGTCTGAAAATCCTAATTAATCAGAGGTTCTTTAACTTCAGGATTTTCGCGATTCCCTCTGGGCTGCCAGCGGGCAATTTCCTCACTGATAAGCTGCACGGCAATTTTGGCAGTTTTATTCTCGTCAAATAGATAGGGCGCATTCGGGTTTGGGAACATCCAGGGTATTTCTTTATGCCAGGCATCTTGATCGTGTAGGCCCCAAAAGGTAACACCCTTACAGGCGCTGATGTCAAAACAGGTTTTAATAATATCCCGATAATATTCCGCCTGTGCCAGGTGCGGATTTTGTTCATCGGCAAATAAACGCAAGCGTGCATCCAGTTCGGTAATTTCAACCTCTACACCCAATGCGGCGAGGCGTTCAATAAATTCTTTGGTCTCCTGCGCGGCGGCCAAGGTAAATAACATATGGTGCTGCAAACCTACGCCGTGCAGGGGCACACCTTTGTCTTTTAATGCTCGCACCAGGTTAATAAATGCCTCTGCGCGGGGGCCTGTGTAGCGGTCGAATTGTTCGTTTAAGAATAATTTAGCATCGCCATCCACCGCATGTGCGCGGGTAAATGCACGGGCGATATAGTCGGGGCCTAGGGTGCGTAAAAATACATTGTCTTCCAGGCTGCCCTGGCCAAACAGACCCAGAGGTTCATTCACCACATCCCACTGGGTAATGCGCCCTTTATAATGGCTGAGCATTTTATCTATGTGGTGATCCACCAACTCCTGTAACGCATGGCGCTTTTGTGTCGCATCGCTGTAATGGGTGTCCAACCAGGTTTGTAAATTGGGCCGCTCATACACATCACTGAGTTTGCCAAATACCAAGGCGTGGCCCCTGATACGCAAATCTTGCTGTTGTGCTTGGGTTATAAATTGATCCGCTTGCGTAAAATCATAGGAGCGCTCATGGGGGCTTTTTAGCACCGAGCCTATTTTTAATTCATTAATGCTGCTGTAGGAATTAAAAAAACCGGCAAAGGCTGGGTGGTTAATATCCTCGGCAGTATAAACACCCGCGCCCAAATAAAAATTGGCCTTAGCGAGCAGCTCTTTAGTATTACTAAGCGCCGTTTGGGCATCTACCACTGGGGCGGCGGGTATATGAATGGGGCGCATAAAATAGCCGTAGACTGCGGCGGCGAGTACTGCTACCCCGCCGACACTAATCCCCAGCCATTTGCCTACTTGGCGCAAAGGTTTGTAGCTAATTAACAGTGTGGTAGCAATAATAAAAGCAAAAATCCCAAGACTTATGGTTTGTAACATAATAGCTGATCACTTAGTTGGTTGTAGTCATTGGAGGGAATGACGGTATTTATTCCCCTAGCCAGGTGTTATAGAGTGTGTTTGAGCTTGTTTAGTAATGTTGTTGTGTATGGAGCAGCTAAAAACCTTGTTAATTCATATTCAATACCGTGCAAACGCACAAGGCATATCTTTGTAGCTGAAGATATCGATATACCTATGGTTGCCAAAAATGCTAATTCAGGATGGGTTTTGTAAATAGATGCTGTAATCTGTGCACAGCTAAGATCACCAGCAGTGCAAATAGATTAATTACAGCCCATAAATAGGTGAGAGCAAAAATAGCAAACTTAATAACAGCAAAGCTACTGTAGGGATACACCCAAAAATCCAAAAAGGTTACAGGTTGCAGCAGCATAATAAACGACACTATGTTTTCGGCCGCATCCGCCACCGCTGCTAGAGGTGCAATAAAACACCATACTTTTGCCACCACCTGCCAGCGCGATGCCTGGGGTAACACGCGTTTAATACTGTGATAAATACTCTGCGTCAGGGCAAAAAAAGCCCAATAGGTACAGGCGATAAACACAAAATCAATACATTGGGTGAGCCAATACAGGGGCAGGGTGCCTTTATCCAACATCACCTGGTAATAACCCTTCAGTTCTTCGGCGTTAAAGGTGGTTTGGCCGACGAAAAATGGTACCGGGTACTGGGACTGAGCATAGGCTGGATCTAACCAAAACATCTGCACTAAACGGGCAACCACAAGGCCTGTGATTGCGAGCAACCACCAGCGCCATAGGGCGTATTGGCTATTGAGGCTGTGGCGAATAAATCGAGAGTGAAAGTTGGTCATGGTCATAGGTCTCCGCAAGGTGTATTCTATGGAATGTATTATTGTATTCCGTGGAATGTAATGTCAAGCATGCCTATGAAAAAACCTCCCCATATACTCGGCGCTGGTGTGCAAGCACTCGCTATCGTCTATCAGCAGCTAGCGGCCAGGCTTAATCGCCAACTTGAGCCCATGGGGCTCAATATGACGCAGATTTCACTTTTGACTCACCTTGTGAATGTGAAGCGGGAGGAAACTGTTTTGAGCCTGGCCCAGGTCATGCAAATGAACCAGCCCGCCGTCACCAAAGCCATTCAAGCCATGGAAGGGCGGGGGTGGATCGCAAAAAATAAAAGCGCTACAGATGCTCGGGTGAGTCATTTAATGGTTACCCCGGCGGGGCACGAGCATTTACATCACGCCCAACAGGCCTGTTTGCCTTTACTGGCACAAACTTTTGTAGGGTTGGAGTTGGAAGAGTTAAATCAGCTAATTATTTTGTTGCAAAAAATAAATAAAACAGCCTGGAAGACCGAACAACAAAAAGGATCTGCTTAATCAGCGATCCATCAAATATACAAATCAGCGCAAACGGTGTTATCTGCTATAGGAGATATGGCAGTGAGAGGAGGGGGGCTAAAGGATGCGCTGATTAAATTGAACTTCCTTAAGGCTGCTTACATGTATGCGCTTTTACACTGGTTTTGATGGGTTAAAGCAAAATTATTTGTAACTATTTAGCCACTTTTTACGTGGCTGGAGGCAATTCCGGCACCGACTAGGAACTATCTCGTGCGTGTTTTAGTGCTGTAAACCCTCAATACGGCGCCCGCGGTGGTGACCACAGGTTAGTGCAGACACGCCGTGAATACATCCGTGTAGGCCGTCAAAAAGGTCCCTCTTTTTGAGGGGCTGCATTCACCTGTAGTCACCACTGCTACTCCGCGAATCGT
>DAOQGS010000175.1:0-6992 GCA_035338675.1 Cellvibrionaceae bacterium | reverse complement strand
CACCGGCAATAAATACACATCATTTCAGACACGCCGTGAATACAACCTTGTAGGCCCGTCAAAAAGATCCCTCTTTTTGACGGTCTGAAATGATATGTATTCATTGCTTGCGCAAAGATAGTAATAAAGGCTGAACTCTGAAATTAACACTCTTAGTGTTCCCCAGCCAGCAGCGGTAACAGCGCCGCAACACAAAAAGGTTTAGCCTCGGTAAATAGAGTTAAATCGTGTTTCGGCCAGGCTTCCTGCGCGCCGATTACAATGGCACCGCGACTTTGGCCTTCGTACACCAAAGGCACAATGACCCACTCTTTTATATCCTGGGCAGGTAAATACTCCGCCAGGGTTTCCAAATCGCCTTCATTTAGTGGCGTCAACAAACGCTGCTGATCCAAGGCTTTGACCAGCTGGCTAATTTTGCGCACTTTGTGCGCCGCCTGAATAGTTTTTAACGGGCAGGCCGGATCGCTATACAGGGGTTCACAGTACTGCTGACGCAACCGCCAAATGCCCAGCACTTTCGCCAATCTAAAGCCTTGTTTAAGGGCCACCAATAATTCTGCCATGCGATCAATCGGCGTTTGCCCAGGTGCATAGGTGAGAATAAGGGAGCGAAAAATTTCGTACATTTCCACCCCTGCGTCTGCAAGCAGTGGGCTGTTATCCAGCCAAGCTAATTGCTGGTGAATCAGCTTAAGCATATGGGCTTTATTAATAGGTTTAATAAGGTACCCACTGGCACCGGTGGCAAAGCCCCGGGCTATATCATCCGGCATATCTTTGGACGTCACTAAAACAACAGGCAAATGTGCCGCGCTAAATTGTTCACGAATGCGCTGGCAGACGCTAAACCCGGATAAGCTTGGCATCATAATATCTAATAAAATTAACTCAATGGCAGCATCCGCCTGCAAATACTGCAGAGCTTCCTCACCGCTGGCCACCTCAATCAGGCTAAATGGCTCAGCCGATAACATTTTCGCAATGACTAAGCGGCTGACAGGGTCATCATCGACGATCAGTATTTTGCGCAGCGCATGATGGTGGGTATTTTTGTGCTCGGCGATATAGGTATCCAGCATCGGCAGGGTTTCATCCATCTTACTAATATTCACTTTTTTACCCACCACACCGCCTTCAACTCTAGGCAAGGTGAATTTAAAAATTGAACCCTGCCCTACTTCTGATGATACCGTCAAACGGCCACCGTGTAATTCCACCAACTGTTGGCAAATTGATAAACCCAAACCCGGCCCACGGCTCTTGTGGGGATTATTATCCGCCACCTGGCTAAAGGGCTGAAAAATTGTTTTTAAATCCACCAAATTAATTCCGATACCTGTATCACTGACACTAATCGCAATCTCGCGCTCGGAGACTTGGGCAATAATTTCAATGCGGCCTTTTTCGGTATATTTGATAGCATTGGTCACCAGGTTCATCAACACCTGCTGCACGCGGGCTTCGTCAGCCAAAACTGCGGGGACACTTTTGGCAACCTGGTTGAGCAACACAAGATTTTTCTGCGCGGCCATAGGCTGTAGCAAGCTGCTGACGTGGGAGACCAGGGAATATAGATTAATCGGCGCTTTTTCCAATTCCATTTGTTGGCCCATTAATTTGGCACTGTCGAGTAAATCATCCACCAAATGGGCCAGCCGCTTGCCACTGGCCACAATCACATTCAACGTATGCCGGCTTTGGGCATCCAGCTGATTTACCGAGCCGTCCAGTAGCGATTGGGCAAGGCCAATAATGCCATTTAACGGCGCGCGCAATTCCTGCGAGGTATTCGCCAAAAAAGCATCTTTCATTTTATCCAGGTTATTTAATTTATGATTCAGCGCTTGCTCATTGCTCAACTGCATGCGCCTGCGGTGCAACAGGATCAACATGGCCAGCACAAAAAGCGTCAGGGCGCCATAGGCGCAATATGCCCAAGTGGAGCGCCAGGGCGGCGGCGCTATGACAAAGGGAATACGCAGGTATTGATCGCTCCAAATACCATCAGAATTAGCCCCGCGCACCTGTAATTCATAACGTCCAGGTGCCAAATTGTTGTAATTGACACTATTGAGTGCAATGGGTGCACTCCACTGTGAATCAAGGCCTATCAAACGGGTTTGGTACAGATTATTTTGGCTGGCGCGAAAACTCATGGCTGAGAAGACAAATTTAAGCGAGTTTTGCTCAAAGTTCAGCTGCAAAGGCGCGCCATTACCGGCTTGTAACCAATTTTGCTCACGCACATAAAAGCCGGTTAATAATATATTGGGCGCGCGGCGGTTAACAATTAACTCCCCCGGTTTGAAATAATTTAATCCTTCAGTGCCACCAATATAAATACCGCCGTTATGATCTTTTAACCCCGTATCACGGTTGTAACCATTGCCTACCAAACCGTTGTTTAAATCATAATTTTTAATATGGGTGCCGTCCGGCGCAAGCAGAGAAATTCCACTGACCGTTGCCGCCCACACATTGTGATCGTCATCCTCAACCAAGCTTGATACATAGGCCGCCGCTAATCCCTCCTGGGTTCCAATGGTTTTTACGCTGCCGGTGCGCGGATTAAAAATAAAAACGCCCTGATCCTGGCTGCCTATCCACAAATCGCCATTGGAGTGCACCATTAATTCAACTAAGAACTGGCTTTTTATGCCGTAGTTTTGCTCCGCACTATGCCCAAAGCGCTCCACTTCAAACGTGGTGGTATTGAAATAATTCAACCCAGCAGCGGTGGCCAACCATAAATGCTCGGCATCCGCCACCGCCATATTCCACACAAAATTATTGCTGATGCTGTTAGGATTATCCGCCTTGTGAACAAAACGCTTAAAGCTATCGCTAACCGGGTCATATAAATTTAATCCGCCGTCTTCGGTGCCCACCCACAGCCTGCCCTGGGGGTCCACTAATAAATGCCAGATATAATTACTGCCTAAAGCAGTGGCCGCAGGCGCTGTTAAATAGTGTTTAAAGCGCCCCGTTTGCTGTGAATAACGGTACAAACCTGCCGACCAGGTGCCAATCCACATATCGCCATCGAGGGTTTGGGCGAGTGAAATCACGCCTTCAACCGGCGCATCATCGCTGGTTAAATGGCGAAAGCTCTGCTGTTGGGGATCAAAAATACTGACGCCGGTATACCCCCCCAGCCAAATTAAATGCGCCTTGTCCTCAAATAAACTCTCCACGGCGCGGGTGCGCAAACCGTTTAATTGGCCGGGTTGGTGAATAAAATTGCGGATATTTTCCGTGGCGCGATTAAAATAATTAACCCCGCGCGGAAATAAACCCACCCAAATATCACCGTCTCGATCATTAAAAATAATACGGGTGTTGCTGCTGCTGAGGCTGCGGTTGCGATCCTGCTGGGTACCCACGGCTGCGAATTGATTTTCCTCCTCCTGAAAAACAAATAAACCCTCGCGATCGGTGGCCACCCAAATCACGCCGTTTATATCCACCGCTATATCCTGCACGCGGGCTTTGGATACCGCACCATTGGCATTTTTTTGCGGCGGATAATGGGTGATGGAGGAGAGATCCGCCTCGATGCGGCTAATACCTGCGGCGGTCCCCACCCATAAGCGGCCCTGGCGATCCTCTGCGATGGCACTTACGCCGGGGTGAATTAGCCGCTGGGCGCCATAGTGTTCAACCCTCAGCTCAGCGTCGCGGCTATCCACTGGAATTTCGTCCAAGCGAAACAAACCCTCATCGGCAGTGCCGATCCACACCCGGTGGCGGCTATCCACTTCAAGGCTGCGAATGGGTGGCAGCGACCTAGGCTGGGTGCGCACATGGGCAAAGGTGGCGGTGGCCGAATCAAAAACATCCAGGCCGCGGGCGGTGCCCACTAAGAGGCGATTATTGGCGTCCACCGCCAAGGCGCGCACATAGTTATCGGCCAGGGAGGTACTTAAAGCGGGGTCGTTGAGGAAACACTCAAACTCTTCAGTGGCTGGCAGGTAACGATTGAGCCCCTGTTGGGTGCCGATCCAAAGGGCACCCGTGTAGTCCACCACCATGGATAGGACATAGTTGCCACACAGGGCGCCGGAGCCTGGGTTGCCACCGTGGAAAAAGACAAACTGGTGCCCGTCGTAACGGGCCAAACCATTTTCACCACCGATCCAAATAAACCCCTGTTGGTCTTGGGCAATAGCGTTTACCGCACTGATGTTATCTTGCAAGCGGTTGGCTTCATCTGTAAGCAAATGGCGAAATGACGGCACCGGAGCGGCCTGTACGCTAAGCTGCGCACTCGCCATCAGTAGGACCATCGCCATTCGAAGCAGCAGTGACAACAAGGATTTCTCTCTTTATAGATTCCCAGGCAAAAGCCCCTACCACCCGGTGCACAGGCGCACCAAGCTTTAACGAGTATAGACGGGGGTTATTCACTCCACTTGCCCCCGTACAAACCGGGCGGGTTTTAGAGGGGCGAAAAAAAACCGCTGGATTGCTCCAGCGGTTTTTTAAGGCTTAGCTTGGCTAAGCGCGGTTTACATCATGCCGCCCATGCCACCCATGCCGCCGTGGCCATGGTCTGGAGCCGGAGCCTTGTCAGATGGGGCATCGGCAATCATGGCTTCAGTGGTGATCATCAGGCCAGCAATAGAGCCCGCTGCTTGCAGTGCAGAGCGAGTTACTTTGGCAGGATCTAAGATACCCATTTCCAGCATATCGCCGTACACGCCGGTGGCGGCGTTATAACCGTAGTTAGCAGCGCTAGAGGCTTTAACCTTGTCAGCCACTACCGAGCCTTCTTCGCCCGCGTTGGCAACGATCTGACGCAGCGGGGCTTCCATGGCGCGGCGCGCGATGGTGATACCGGCATTTTGATCTTCGTTGTCGCCACGCAAGTCGGCAATTGCTGCTACCGCACGGATCAAGGCAGTACCACCGCCAGGCACCACGCCTTCTTCAACCGCAGCGCGCGTTGCGTGCAGGGCGTCTTCTACGCGGGCTTTTTTCTCGCGCATTTCCACTTCAGTTGCCGCGCCTACTTTAATTACCGCTACGCCGCCAGCGAGTTTGGCAACGCGCTCCTGCAGCTTTTCACGGTCGTAGTCAGAGCTGGTGTCTTCGATTTGCACGCGGATTTGGTTAACGCGGGCTTTGATGCTTTCAGCATCGCCGTTGCCGTCTACAATCGTGGTGTTTTCTTTCGACATGGTCACGCGCTTGGCTTGGCCTAAATGCTCTAAAGATGCGCCTTCTAAATCCAGGCCGATTTCTTCAGAGATTACGGTGGCGCCGGTTAATACAGCGATGTCTTGCAACATAGCTTTGCGGCGGTCGCCAAAACCATGGGCTTTACAGGCAGAAACTTTAACTATGCCGCGCATGTTGTTCACAACCAAAGTCGCTAAGGCTTCGCCTTCTACGTCTTCAGCCACGATTACCAGCGGTTTACCAGACTTAGCAACGGCTTCTAATACGGGCAACAACTCGCGGATGTTGGAGATTTTTTTGTCTACCAACAGGATGAAAGGGCTTTCCAGCTCAACATTCATGCTCTCTTGGTTGTTGATGAAGTAAGGAGACAGGTAGCCGCGGTCAAACTGCATACCTTCTACCAGGTCCAGCTGGTTCTCAAGGCCGGAACCTTCTTCAACGGTGATCACACCTTCTTTACCTACTTTTTCCATAGCTTCGGCGATGATGGCACCCACAGAAGCGTCGGAGTTAGCAGAGATAGTACCTACCTGAGCGATAGACTTGGTGTCGGTGCAAGGCTGGGCGATGGATTTGATGTGGGCAACGGCGGCGATAACGGCTTTATCAATACCGCGCTTTAGGTCCATGGGGTTCATGCCTGCAGCAACGGCTTTAAGGCCTTCGTTCACAATGGATTGAGCCAGTACAGTGGCAGTAGTGGTACCGTCACCGGCTTCGTCGGAGGCTTGGGAGGCCACTTCTTTGAGCATCTGTGCGCCCATGTTTTCGAATTTGTCTTTTAATTCGATATCTTTCGCTACAGACACACCGTCTTTGGTAACAGTTGGAGCGCCGAAGGATTTATCCAATACGACGTTGCGGCCTTTGGGGCCAAGAGTTGCTTTTACAGCGTCGGCCAATACGTTTACACCGACCAACATTTTTTGACGGGCTTTATCGCCAAACAATACGTCTTTAGCTGCCATGATATTTTCCTACCTAATTCAGTGAGTTGTTATTAAACGAGAAATTAAACAAGTACGGCTTTGATGTCGTTTTCGCTGAGGATGACCAGCTCTTCGCCGTCAACCTCAATGGTGTCACTGCCGGCGTATTTGCCGAACACCACAACATCACCCACTTTGACGTCCACAGGACGCACATCGCCGTTATCCAAAACTTTACCGGTACCTACCGCAACGATAACACCTTGATTGGGTTTCTCTTTAGCAGAGCCAGGCAACACAATGCCGCCTGCCGTTTTGGTTTCTTCTTCCTTGCGACGTACTACAACACGATCGTGTAAAGGACGGATTTTCATTAATGGTTCTCCAAAGTAACAATGGTCAGTGGAATTACTT
Organism: Cellvibrionaceae bacterium; assembly: GCA_035338675.1. Taxonomy (GTDB): domain Bacteria; phylum Pseudomonadota; class Gammaproteobacteria; order Pseudomonadales; family Cellvibrionaceae; genus CAMCXE01. Next base: position 462 of record DAOQGS010000175.1, on the reverse strand, counting down.
AGCTGAGCTAAGTAGTAAAAATTACAAACCCTGGGGCGAGCGTAGTGGCTTGATGCCCGCAGGCTTTTTGGTGTGGTCGGAAGATGGGTGCACACCAAGGGATTTCAACACCCGTGAACAAAAATTTTATTGGTGGGGGCCAATGCGGGGGTTTTGTCGGTTTTCCTCCACCCACTCGCCCTCGATAATATCTCCGCCGCCCTGGCTCGGCCTGGGGCTAAAGCCGCCGCTAAAACCACTATCGCCCCACCGCCTGGACACGCGGGACTGAGTAGCGGGTATCAGCAGCAATAGCGCGAGGATATCGGTAAGGGTGCCTGGGATAATAAACAGAATGGCCGCCCCCACGCGGGCTAAGGGCCCGCTCAAGGCCAGGCTTGGCGCCCCTTGGCGCAGAGTGCGCACATGTTCACCGAGGCCGCGCAGCAGCGCAACATCGAGGCGGGCGTGCTGCTCTCGGAC
>DAOQGS010000174.1:0-7039 GCA_035338675.1 Cellvibrionaceae bacterium | reverse complement strand
GGGGCAACACTCACGTTAGCGCCACCCGTGTTTGCTGAGGCAAATACAGATGCCGCCAAAACCAACGCTCGCCCGCTCATTTGGCAGCCCTGTTTCACCGATGAAAATCCTCGTTTATCCTGCGCTAAATTCCAAGTGCCATTTGATTATCAGGCGCGCAAAGGCAGCCTGGCCGCCGGCAAAACCATTGATCTTGCACTAATTAAATTATCCGCAGCAGACACCAGCCAAAAACCTTTGGGCAGTTTATTTCTCAACCCTGGCGGCCCGGGAGGCAGTGGGTTTGATTGGGTGCGCACCGATGGCCAGCGTTTATTTTCTCAAAATCTGCTCAACCGCTATGATTTAATTGGCTTTGATCCTAGGGGTATCCACTACAGCACAGCCATAACCTGCCAGGTGCAAGCAGACAATACTGCGCCCTTTTATCCCAGCGTGGACTTCCCCACCAATCCGGCACAAATTAAAGAGCGCATTAGTGTTAATAAAAATTTAAGCGCGCTGTGTGCACAAAATGGCGGCGATATACTGCAGCACATGAGCACGGCTGATGTGGCACGGGATTTAGACCTAATGCGGCAGGCCGTGGGTGATCCCCTGTTGAATTTTGTCGGCTATTCCTACGGTTCTTATTTAGGTGTCACCTATGCCAATTTATTTCCCGAGCGAGTGGGCCGAGTTATTGTGAATGGTGTGTTAGACCCTGTGCAATGGTCTACAGGCAGAGGTTTTAGCGGTTGGCTGGTGCCCATGACCCAGCGGATTGGCAGCGATAAAGGCAGTATGGCAACGCTGAATGAATTTTTCCGCTTGTGTGATTTAGCAGGCCCCGATAATTGCCACTTCGCTCCTAATTCAGCGCAACGCTTTAATGCTCTAGCCAACACTATTAAAAAACAACCGATTCAACTTGCAACGCCCGATGGTTTCCAATTTGAAGTGGATACAGGTTTATTTATTAATACCGTCAAAACCAGTTTATACAGCACCTGGAATTGGCAAAACCTTGCCGATTTAATGGCATTTACTGAAGCCGGTGCGCCACCTGCAGTATTAAGTGCCCAATACACTCAGCTATTTAATGAGATTCCCGCGAACAACATTGATCAAGTGCCGTTTGACAATAATCCCCTCGGATTTTTTTCTGTCCTGTGCAGCGACTCAAATAATCCCCGCGACGCCTGGCTTTGGCCTCTGGCTGCTGCCGTAGCCGATAGTGAAAATGGCTATTTTGGTTCCAGCTGGAGTTGGAATTCATCCATCTGCGCCACTTGGCCTGCCAACCAATTAAATCGCTACGCGGGGCCATTTAACCTGCGCACTCGCAATACAGTATTAATTGCGAATACCTTATTTGACCCGGCAACGCCATACAGCGGTGCGCAAGCGGTGCGGCGCTTATTACCCAATTCTCGTTTGGTGACGGTAGCGGGTTGGGGGCACACCACCACGGGCTTATCCTCCTGCGCAGATAATATTATCGAAACCTATCTGTTAAGCGGCGCAGTCCCCCAAGAAGACACCACCTGCTCACAGGAGGCCCTGCCATTTAATCTCACTATGGATACGGATGTTTTTACAGGTATGCCAAAAATAACAGATGCTCCCGCACCAATTATCCGCTTCCCATTATTAAAAACCCAATTAAGCGAGCAGGAAAAAACCAAACGAGCGGCGCTGGCTCGGGCTATTTTGCGAGAGGTTTTACCGCATACGCGGCGTAACACCAAAGGATATTGATATACGAGAGGTAAAAATCCGGCTAATCATAGGTTAGCCGGGTCGTTAGTATTTTCAATGCAACGGCAATAAACCTTTGCCCCCCTCAACAGTTCCATTACGATGGCGGTAGATCAATTGGCATGATTGCTGATAAATACATTATGCCAGCAATATTTTTTAAAAAATCACGCAATAACGGGGCCTATCATAGAGCGATTCACACACAATTTAATCAGCAACCGCCTGTCCACACTGCGACTTGCTCGCAACTGACTTAATCGCTCACCATTCATCCACACAGCACCACTTCAAATAAAGAGCATAAAACCGAGATAGTGCCTAGCAGCTTGCTTTCCCAACTCAACAATTTTCAGAAACCCCAATGCCAAAACCTATTCAGTTTACGATTATGTAAGTAGCATCAAGATAACCATTAGGATTCGTACAACTACCTGCAAACGCCACTGTTTTACCAGCCATATGCGCAGCCAACACTTGAGAGCTAAATATCTGCCTATTTTCCGGGGCACCTTGCAACTGCACAAACTGGGTATTATTACAGACCCCCCAACCGGCTGAACGGTATGCGAAATAAGCACTAGAGCTAGCATTAAATTGCACCCTTTCAATATTTAAAGCGGTGGTATCAACCGCACCAGCCTCTAAACAGATCCCTCCAAGAAAAATCATCAGCAAGTATTTAACCATATTTCAAGCCCTCATAAATCAAAAAGCATCGCCAGCAAAAATTACAAAATCCAACAAGAAAAAAGCGTCAGCAGCGCACCTATACACCAACAAAACACCACAAACAGACCCCCAGGCATTCTTAGGCCAAACAACTGAATATAAAAATCGGGAAAAACTTTGGAACTGTGAATTCCCCGCGTTAAAATCCAGCACACCGAAAAACACTTGATAAAATAGAATATTTTTACAAATCCTCCATAAAATCCAACATAGCCTGATGGCGAATGGTTTTGCGGTGGTGGGCCCAGAGGGATTTAATTTGTTCGGAGTTACACACCTTGCGATCCACCAATACACGGGTTTGCAGCTCACCTACCGGCTCGTTGGTAGGGCATTTGGTAAACACGAATTGATTAGAAATAATATCCAAAAACGGCCCTGATTTACTGGTGGGCATAATAAACAATAATTGTAACCCAAGGCTCTCGGTTAAGTAACGGATCACTTCGCGGGAGCGGCCCTCATCCATTTTTGAAAACGCCTCATCCACCATCACCATACGCATATGGCTTTTACCATCGTTAAATTTAAACGCCGAAGTAACCGCCGCCGAGCGGATAATATAGGCCGGAGTTTCCAACTGGCCGCCGGAGCCGGTGCCGTATTGGCTAAGTGCTATAGGCTGTTTATTCTCCGGGTGTTTATAAATTTCATAGCGGCGGTAATTGCGGTAATCACTAATACGGGCTAATTCCCGGTGGGCTGTCACCTCATCATTATCGAGCAACATACTCAGCAATTGGTCCCGAGTGCGGGCGAATTTAGGGGGTAGCTCCACATCAAATAGGGTTGAGCCTTCCCCCAGGTTGGGCAAATTAATTAGGGTTTTAAAGAATTGCCAATATTCTTGATATTCCGGCACCCACTCCACATCAAAATAAAAGGTTTCCCGGTCGGCACCAAAGCGGTGGTGCTGCAGCTCTTTGTTTAAGTCGTCCAAAATCCGTTTGCCTTCGTTTATCGCTTGGTAAATAGAGTGGCAGAGGTTGCTGACAAACGCGGTATTAAAACTGTCTTTTAACTGCACGAGCTGGCGGTGTTTTTCCACCAAAATATTATTTTTTAAACGGTTATGTAGCTCATCTATCACAGCCCCTAGCTGGCTGATATGTTTAAAAAACTCCGCCGAATGGGGTGTGCTATAGCCGGTTTCGTAGACGATTTTATCGGCAATGGCGGCGGTCAAATTGTGATTGGAAATCGCCTCAAACAGGTGCCGCTCAGTTTTTACCAAAGCGTCCTGCTGAGTTTTTAAAGTATCAACAAACTGAGTTTCCGATTCGGCCGTTTGGGCCTGCTGCTCACATACGGGCAATATTTCTTCGGCATTAAAGCGCGGGTACAGGCTTGCCGCCTGCAATACCAATTGCTCCATAGCATCGCGCTGCAGATTTAAACGCTCCTGCTCTATGGAAATAGCCTCCAGGCGTTTATCATCCTGTTTTTGTTTTTCCAACAGACGGCCCATTTCCTGCTCAAATAGGCGCGATTGCTGCTCGTGCTCGGCAAACTCCGCCTGGCAACTGCCCAGTTGCGCGTCCAATTCGTGGGTGTCGCCGCTGTCTAATTGCTGCAATTGTTGTTCGGCGCTTTGTAATTCCCGCGCGGCATCCATTAAATGGTGCATCACCTGGCCTATATCCAGGTGGCGGATGCGCTCGATAATTTGACACAACTGCTCGGCGCTCTGCCGTTGTTTTTCCGCCTGCGCATATTGAATTTGAATTTTTTCCAGTTCTTTTTCTTTTGCCTTTAATGCCCGCAGGCGCGCGCCCTGGCCAAAAACTAATTCGCCATCGTCTAAATCACAGCGGAACATGCTGTATCCGCCGCTGGCCATGCCTTCAGCGGTAATGCCGCGGGCAGTATTGCGCAGCTCCTCAACTGAATCCACCCGCAACACATTGGCGTATGAGGCTTTAATATAAGCCTCGGCAGTGGCGTGGGAGAATTTCATCACCTCTAAAATAGAGTGTTTAGGCAGATGCACTCGGTCGGCATCTTTACTGGCTTTAGCGCCTTGAATCACCCGCGCATTATTGCGTTTATCGCCTTTCATATTGCGCAAAATACGCATGGCTTCCGCCTCGTATTCGCGCTCCACAATAATGGCAAAACGGCCGCCGCCAATATAACCCTCAATGGCCATTTGCCACTGCTCTTCACTGACATCCACGTAATCACACAACACCCGTGCATCGGCTGCGGGCAATTGTTCTTGCAAGGTGCGCAGGGCCGCTTCCACATAATAGGGATAAGCTAAATGCTGGTTGCTGCGCAGATTAATTTCGTGGCTGAGTTTGCGAATATCGGCGGCAAGTTTATCGCGGGTTTGGGTGCGCAGATCCAATAAATGGCGCACCTGCTCGCGCAGGTTGCCAGCATTATTGGCAGGCTTCAGATCAAAACTATCCACCCACAGATTTTGCTGGGATTGCACCGATAACACTTGATCCAAGCTGGTTTCCATGGACTGCACGCCCACCCAGTCGCGATTGATCAAACGGTGAAAATCTACCTCTTGGGCATTTTTATTTTGGCAGATAGTTTTGCACTGCTGGATAAAATTGGCTTTGACCAAAGCGGGGATTTCTTGCCCGATTGAACTTTCATCCAAGTAGGTTAATAAATCCTGCCCGGCGCTTAAATTATTTTTTAATTGCTGAATTTGCGCCTGCAAAGGCACGGCGGCATCGGTAAGTTTTTTCTGTAAAAGATTAATGCGGCTGGTGATGGCGTCTTTATCGCGCAGGCTTTGTACACCTTGGCGCTGGGCCTGCAATTGCACCATGCGGGACATCAAATGTTGTTTACGCTCAGCGGCAATTTCGCTGCGCTGCTGGCATTCACTAATCGCTTGGCGGTTGGCCGCTTGAATATTTTTCGCGGCGATATACTGCTGCTGATTCACCCAGGCTTGGCGAGCGGCCTCGGTGTAATTGAGGGTTTGCTGGTCCAGCCACAGCTGCACGTAGCGATGCACACAACTGCGCGCATCGTCTAAGGTATCGATGGAGGCTTTAATCATAGCGGCATTGGCTTCCATGCTGCCGATGGTTTTCATCAAGTCCGATACACTGCGGATTGCCTCACCCAAATCCCGCGGCTCTAATATTTCTTGGGCGACAAATTCGTGGATACTTTTAACCGGCTTATAGGCCATAAAACCAGCAAAGGTGCGGGCGGCGTGTTTGGCTTCTCGGTCGGGCACGGAATCTTTACGGCCGCGCAAAGCGCCATACAGCCTGCGCAAATAGGCGCCTTTTTTATCGTAATATTCCACGGCGGCGAATTTTTTAAATTCCGCCTGAATTTTGGTAATCGGTGTTAAATGCCGCTCGCTACCGGCTTCGCGAATAAAATGGCCTAGTGAAAGCTCTTCGCCAGGTAACACCAAAAAAAACACATCGTCTAATTTTGCCTGTTTCACCTGGCCGGATTTTTCCACGTGGCCGCGCATAGCCATTACCGCCGTAAAAGCCTCGCTAGGTTCACCCTGGGTGGGGTGAAATACACCGGCCACATAACCATCGGTATCCTCAAGGCGTGCAAAGCTGCCATCGTCACAGCCCATTAAATAGGAAGCGAGGGTGCGCACCTGTTTGCCGCCACGGCCTTTTTGGGTGGTTTCATCTTGGCCGGGGTTAAAGGCAAATAAATTTTCGTGGGCAGCGGTCATGAGTGCCTGAATGGCATCCGCCGCGGTGGTTTTGCCCGAGCCGTTACCGCCGGAGAATAAATTCACCGGGCCAAATTCCAATTCTATTTTTGGAATATTGCCCCAGTTAACCAGAATGAGTCTTTTTAAAAACATGCGCGTATGTCGATTCGTTAAATAAAATGTGGGGCGGCTGCGCAGGTTTTGGCTGCAGCCGCGCTAAGCGGCTTAATTAAATAAACTGGATTGATCCCGAATAGAAACGGCGGCCACCTCTGCGCTTTCAGTTTCGTCCGCCGGTGCATCCAATTGCGCCAACTCCTCTTCATTGGCCAGTACCGCGAGCGCATCGTCATTCACCATGCTGGTAATAGCTGGGCGAATGCGCAGGTAACTTTCAGGATTTTCTAAATCATCCTCCTGCTGATAACTTAATAACCGCAACTGACGCAAACGGCGAAATAAGGCGCGCCGCTCGGTAATATTTTCCGGCAGGGAGCGTTTTAATAAATTAGTAAAGGCGATGGATAAGGCCTCCATGGACACCAGCACACAGCCGTGTTCATCCACCCGCGCCTCCCGCAATTGTTTGGCATACTCAATACGGCATACCAAAATTAACGCCACTTCCATTTGATTTAAACGGGCGCGCAGGCCGCCATTAAACGGCGTGTGCTCGTCATCTTGCATATCCGGCGCACTCGCCCCCGGCGGATAAGCGCGCACAAACGCAAAGCGGCTGTCGTGTTGCAGGCGAATCGCTAAAACACTTAAATAGTCCTCCACCAAGGCTTCCACTTGCACAAAACGATCATAGAGTTTTTGCTCTATTTGACTTTCATCCCGGCACAACACGCCGTAATCCAATAGGCGAATAATAATTTCAGAAAAATCATCGGCGGATAATTG
>DAOQGS010000173.1:0-7064 GCA_035338675.1 Cellvibrionaceae bacterium | reverse complement strand
GGCTGCCGAGCACAGCCACGGCAGCGGCTGCACCCTGGCCAGTGCCATAGCAGCGGGCCTCGCCCAGGGCTTAAACCTGCGCCAAGCCATCGCCGCCGCTAAAACGTTTATCGCGGGCGCTTTAGAACAGAGCGCCCGTTTACAACTGGCCCCCAGCAATGGGCCAATCCATCATTTTTACGCCTATTGGTAGCCAATATGTCCTATACACCTGATACCCAATTTGTCAGCCAAAACGCCAAGGTGGACGAAGCCTCGGTAAAACCCTTCCCCCGCTCGCAAAAAATTTACGTGACCGGCAGTAGGGATGATATTCGCGTGCCCATGCGGGAGATCAGCCTGTTTGATACCCCCACCGATATGGGCGGCGAGCAAAACCCGCCGGTGCGGGTGTACGACACCTCAGGCCCCTATAGCGACCCCAATGTCATTATCGATTTACGCCAAGGGCTGCCGGATATTCGCAGCCAGTGGATTTTAGATCGCGCCGATACAGAGGTGCTGACAGGTTCCGCCTCCGACTTCACTCGCCAGCGTTTAGATGACCCGGCCCTGCAAAAGCTGCGCTTCGCCCATTTGCGCGCTCCGCGCCAAGCCAAGGCGGGCATGAATGTCAGCCAGATGCACTACGCCAAAAAGGGCATCATCACCCCCGAGATGGAGTACATCGCCATCCGTGAAAACATGAGCCTGCAACAAGCCAAAGAGCAGGGCGTGTTATCCCAGCAACACGCCGGCATGAGTTTCGGCGCCAATATCCCCAAAGAAATTACCCCTGAGTTTGTACGCCAGGAAGTGGCCCTGGGCCGCGCTATTATCCCGGCCAATATCAACCATGTGGAATTGGAGCCGATGATTATTGGCCGTAATTTCCTGGTGAAAATCAACGGCAATATCGGCAATTCGGTGGTGACCTCTTCCATCGAAGAGGAAGTGGCCAAGCTCACCTGGGGCATCCGCTGGGGCGCCGATACCATCATGGATCTCTCCACCGGTAAAAACATCCATGAAACCCGCGAGTGGATTATCCGCAACTCGCCAGTGCCCATCGGCACCGTGCCTATCTACCAAGCCTTGGAGAAAGTCGGCGGCATTGCGGAGGATCTCACCTGGGAAATCTTCCGCGATACCCTAATCGAGCAGGCCGAGCAAGGGGTGGATTATTTCACCATCCACGCCGGTGTTCTGCTGCGCTACGTACCCCTCACCGCCAAACGCACCACCGGTATCGTCAGCCGCGGCGGCTCCATCATGGCCAAATGGTGTTTAGCCCACCACAAAGAGAATTTCCTTTACACCCACTTTGACGACATCTGCCAGATCATGAAGGCCTATGACGTGTCCTTCTCCTTAGGCGACGGCCTGCGCCCCGGCTCCATTGCCGATGCCAATGACGCGGCGCAATTTGGCGAGCTGGAAACCCTCGGTGAGCTTACCCAAATTGCTTGGCAGCACGATGTACAAACCATGATCGAAGGCCCCGGCCACGTACCCATGCACATGATCAAAGAGAACATGGATAAACAGTTAGAGGTGTGTAAAGAGGCCCCCTTCTATACCCTTGGGCCCTTGACTACTGACATAGCCCCCGGCTACGACCACATTACCTCCGGCATTGGCGCGGCTATGATCGGCTGGTTCGGCTGTGCCATGCTCTGTTATGTAACCCCCAAAGAACATTTAGGCCTGCCCAATAAAGACGACGTTAAAGAAGGCATCATCACCTATAAAATCGCCGCCCACGCAGCGGATCTGGCCAAGGGCCATCCGGGGGCTCAGTTGCGGGATAACGCTCTATCAAAAGCGCGCTTTGAGTTTCGCTGGGAGGACCAATTTAACCTCGGCCTGGACCCAGACACGGCGCGAGAATACCACGATGAAACTCTGCCGAAGGACTCCGCCAAAGTCGCCCATTTTTGCTCCATGTGCGGGCCTAAGTTTTGCTCCATGAAAATCACCCAGGACGTGCGCGATTACGCCGCGAGCCTCGGCCAACAGCTCGGCAACGAAGAAACCGTGCGCATGCTAGATGTGGAAGCGGAAATGAAAGCCAAAGCCGATGAGTTCCGCGCCCAGGGCAGCCAGATTTACAGCCGGGTTTAATATGTCTTTTGAAGCGCAATTTACCCAACAGGATGTAGAAGTCGTTGCCGTGGAACCTATCTTCCAGGGCTTTTTTACCTATACCAAACAACACTTTCGCCACCGCCGTTTTAACGGCGGCTGGAGCGGTGTGTTCGAGCGGGAGATGCTCATCAAACAAGAGGCCGCAGGGGCTATTTTGTACGACCCGGTGCATGACCTCATCGGCCTGGTAGAGCAGTTTCGCGCCGGGGCTATGGAGTCTGAATTTGGCCCCTGGTGTTTGGAGCTGGTAGCAGGGATTACGGAACCGGGTGAGCCTATCGAGGCGTTGGTGCAGCGGGAAATCAGTGAAGAGGCAGGCGTTAGCGAAGCCAAACTCATCCCGATTACCCAATATTATTCAACCCCCGGCGCGAGTAACGAAAAAATTCATTTATTCTGCGGCCTAGCCGATTTAAGCTCAGCCGGAGGGGTTCACGGCCTGGAGGAGGAACACGAGGATATTCTTTTTAGCGTGTACCCGGCAGAGGAGGTCTTCGCTGCTATGCTCAACAGTAGAATGAATAACGCGGCAACCCTAATTGCTCTATTATGGTTGCAACTTAACCGCCCCAACCTTAGAACAGGAAACCCCTGATGACTGCGGTATCCCATCGGGCCATCGGCCAGCGCCATTTTTCGGTGAACCTTAAGGACCACCACGCCCAATGTGAGCTTAACTTCCATCGTTTCCTGCATTTATTGCCCGGCTGCCGCACCGGCCGGGAACTCTGGTGTTACTTCTTAGGCGCCAATCGCCAGCACAAAATATCTATCCGGTTAATTGAATCAGCTCCATACACGTCTACTCTTGAAGTCAGCCAGCAACAAACCGGGGGTATGGTATTCAGCCATGGCACCTGGCGCATTCGCCTGTACCACGATGTGGAAATGGCGGAAGTGGTCGCCTGGGATCGCCACCAACACTGGCTGCCCCAATACGACTATCCCAACGCCAAGATGTACCAACCGGATGAAAAGCTGGCCCTCAATCGGTTTTTGGGTGAATGGTTAGAACATTGTCGCAAACAGGGTATTTGTCCGGACAATATTGTGATTAAATTCACAAACATGTGAACATTCCATTAGCCAAGTGCCGTTTCCACTGCACACTTACATTAAAAGAAGTTCGGTAGGCAACGATGGAGAGAGTCGTTAGATTGAATACCAAGCCCTTGCGATTACTACAGCTCACCGATCCTCACCTCGGCGCGCTGGCTGACGAGACCCTCATCGGTTTAAACACCGAGGAGAGTTTAAAGGGCGTACTGACCCTGATTCGCGACAGCGGGATCACCTACGACCTGATCATCGGCACTGGGGATATTTCCAATGATGGCAGCATCGCCTCCTATCAACGCTTCGTGGACCGGGTGCGCGAATATATCCCCAATGTGCCCCTAGCCTGGCTGCCGGGCAACCACGACAACCCCAAAAATATGGCCACCTTCCCCCGCCAAGCGGTGTGGATTGAGGATTTTTCCCTGGGCCAATGGCAGTTTTTGCTGCTCAATTCCCGTATTCCTTTTGAAGAGGGCGGCGAGCTCTCCCCAGGTGAGCTGGCCCGTTTAGAGCGCGCCCTAAGCCTGCGGCCCGAGCGCAATACCCTTATTATGCTGCACCATCAACCGGTGCCGGTGGGGTCGGAGTGGATCGATCAATACGTGGTTAAAAATGCCCCCCAGTTTTTTGCCATTCTGGAGCGTTTCCCCAACGTAAAAGCCGTCTCCTGGGGCCATGTGCACCAGGCTTTTGAAGCCGTGCGCGGCAAACTGAAATTATTTGCCAGCCCCTCCACCTGCGTGCAATTTGCCCCCAATTGCGATCATTTCCAGGTCGATCATTTAATGCCCGGCTGCCGCAGTTATTTACTGCACCCAGATGGCGACATTGAATCGACTGTTTTACGGGCCAAAGATCGTATCTACTGCATCGATTACAGCTCCACCGGCTACTAACTCAGCCCCAGAGTCCAGTCTATTCGGCAGGCATCCGGCGGCCCTTCACCCCTCATCTAGGCATGACCGCCAAGGCCCAAGCTGCTATAGTCGCGGCTTTTTCCCGGCCTTAAAGGTGTTTTTTTCATGTCCGTGCGTACCATTCTTGTAACCTGTGCCCTCCCCTATGCCAATGGCTCTATTCATTTAGGCCATATGGTGGAACATATCCAGGCGGATATTTGGGTGCGTTTTCAGAAAATGCGCGGCCAACAGATTACCTTTGTATGCGCCGACGACGCCCACGGCACCGCTATTATGCTGGCGGCGGAAAAACTCGGCATCAGCCCAGAAGAACAAATTGAGCGCGTAAAGGCCGAACACATGGCCGATTTTGCAGGCTTTTCTATCGGCTTTGATAATTACCATTCCACCCATTCGGCGGAAAATAAAACCCTCAGTGAGTTAATTTATGCGCGCTTAAAAGCCAATGGCCACATCAGCGAGCGCAACATTGTGCAGGCCTTTGACCCGGTAAAAAATATTTTTTTGGCCGACCGTTATATCAAGGGCACTTGCCCTAAATGCAAAACCCCCGACCAATACGGCGATAACTGCGAAGCCTGTGGCGCCACCTATGCGCCTATGGAATTAATTAATCCTGTGTCCGTATATTCCGGCGCAACCCCCATCGCCAAAGAATCCAAGCACTTGTTTTTTACCCTACCCGCATTTAGCGACTTTTTGCGCGATTGGACGCGGGCCGGGCATTTAGCGCCGGAGGTGGCCAATAAACTTGCCGAATGGATTGAGGGTGGTTTGCAAGAATGGGATATCTCCCGCGATGCGCCTTATTTTGGTTTTGAAATTCCCGGCGAAGCGGGTAAATATTTTTATGTGTGGCTGGATGCGCCAATTGGCTATATGGCCTCCCACCAACACTATTGCCAGCAGCACAATTTAGATTTTAATGCCTATTGGAGCGCTGATAGCCGCGCTGAGCTGTACCACTTTATTGGCAAAGACATAATTAATTTCCACGGTTTATTTTGGCCCGCCATGTTGCACTCGGCGAACTTCCGCACGCCGACCCAAGTGTTTTGCCACGGCTTTTTAACCGTGGACGGCAAAAAAATGAGTAAATCCCGCGGCACATTCGTTAATGCCCGCACCTACCTTGAGCATTTAAACCCCGAATATTTGCGTTATTACTTCGCCAGCAAACTCACTGCCGGTGTTGAGGATATAGACCTAAACCTGGAAGATTTTATCAACCGCGTGAATTCGGATTTGGTGGGCAAGGTGGTGAATATCGCCAGCCGCTGCGCCAACTTTATCCATAAATTTAACGACGGCCAATTAAATAGCACACCCATTGATTTACCCCTATGGAAGCGAGTACAGGAAGCAAGCCAGCCTATTGCGCAGTTGTATGAAGCGCGGGAATTTGGCAAAGCCATGCGGGAAATTATGGCCCTTGCCGATGCCGCCAACGAATTTATCGCCGCCAATGCGCCCTGGGCCCTGGCCAAACAAGCGGGCCAGGAACAACAGGTCATAGCTATTTGCAGCCTCGGCATTAATTTATTTGCCGCCCTCATGACCTACCTTAAACCCGTGTTGCCCACCATGGCCCATGAGGCGGAAGAATTTTTAGGGGTGACACTCAACTGGCAAACCCCGCCGCAATATTTACACGGCCAAACCATTAAACCCTTTAAACCCTTGCTGCAGCGAGTGGAAGGCGAGAAGGTTCAAGCCATGATTGAAGCGAGTAAACCGCTTGAAGCGGCGGCAGAGGCGCCCGTCGCCGCTGCAAGCGGTTGGTTGGCAACAGATCCCATAGCGCCGCAAATTGACTATGCGGATTTTGCCAAAATCGATTTGCGGGTTGCCAGAATAGTCCACGCCGAAGCGGTAAAAGGCGCCGATAAATTATTGCGCTTGGAATTAAGCCTTGGCGATGAGCAGCGCCAAGTATTTGCCGGAATTAAAAGTGCCTATGCACCGGAAGATTTAATTGGCAAACACACGGTGATGGTGGCGAATTTAGCACCGCGTAAAATGAAATTTGGCATGAGCGAAGGCATGGTGTTAGCGGCAGGCCCCGGCGGCAAAGATATATTTATTCTTGAACCCCACCCAGGCGCCGAGCCCGGCATGAAGGTAATGTAAAGCCGTGGAGTTTTTTACCATTCTGTTAGGCATGGTGCTGGTGAATAATTTTGTCTTGGTACAATTTTTAGGCCTGTGCCCGTTTATGGGTGTCTCTAACCAAACCACCTCCGCACTCGGCATGGGGGCGGCCACCACTTTTGTATTAACCCTGGCCTCGTTAAGTTGCCATCTGGTGGATCACTATCTGCTGGTGCCATTGCACATTCCGTTTTTGCGCACCATCAGTTTTATTGTGGTTATAGCTGCGGTGGTGCAATTCGCCAAATTATTTATCGAAAAATTCAGCCCAGTGTTATATCGCGTGCTCGGTGTTTATATCCCGCTGATCACCACCAATTGCGCGGTGCTGGGCTTGTGTTTGCAGAATGCCTCTAAGGCCTTAAATTTTTTCCAGGCCGGTGTCTATGGCTTGGGCGCCGGGCTTGGATTTTCACTGGTTTTAGTGTGTTTTTCCGCCCTGCGCGAGCGCATCGCTCAAGCCGATAGCCCCCAAGCCTTTAAAGGCCCGGCCCTAGCCATGATTACCGCAGGGCTGATGTCGTTGGCTTTTATGGGGTTTGCAGGCTTAGTTTAGGCCTGCCCCGCTAGCCCAATATGATCGAGTTGCTCTTACAATCCCCCTGGCTCAGCAGCCTCGTTGCCCTGGCCGCCCTGTGTTTTATTTGCGGGCTGCTGCTGGGCTTTGCCGCCCTGCGCTTTAAGGTGGAGGGCAATGCCCTGGTAGAACAGATCGATGCCCTGTTGCCGCAAACCCAGTGCGGCCAGTGCGGCCACCCCGGCTGCCGCCCCTACGCCGAGGCCATAGCGGCGGGGGAGGCCATCAAC
>DAOQGS010000172.1:0-7081 GCA_035338675.1 Cellvibrionaceae bacterium | reverse complement strand
CTCTCGGGTTATTCTAACTGTTTTTAGGGTGTCCACTTTTGGTGGTAGGGATCAAATGTCGGCTCAGGACCCAGCTGATAACAGCGGCTGCCCATTGGTCGTTAATTCTGCATTTCAATTGGTGCCTATGTGCTACGGATATGAATTAAAAAATAATTTGGATTTTGACACCAACAAAAATGGTCGTTTTGATGATCAGGATGCCTATTGGAATAATGGTAAAGGTTGGTTGCCCATTGGTAGTTTTAATGCGAATTTTAGCGGTGTCTTTGAGGGCAATGGTCATGCCGTGCAGCACCTACACATAGTGAACCCAGGTGGCCGTGGCGGCTTGTTTTTTGGTGTGGAAAATGCCGTCATCCGAAATTTGGCGCTAACGGATTTTAAAATGCAGGTTGCACTGGGTGCACCTTTGGTAGCAAGAATGTTGGGTGGCGAAATAAAAGGGGTATATGTTCGCGGTGAATTAACGTGTTTGGGCGCCAATTCTGCATCTTTGAGTGGTTTGGTTGGTGAAAGTTATTACCAGATGAGCATTAGCAACGCGCTTATCGCGACGGATATCAGTTGCGCCAACGGCCGAATTTCAGGTGTTGGCGGGGGCGAAGATTCTCTTTTAGACAAGAATGAAAATAGGGCTATTTTAGTCCTCGGACAGCTAAATTCTATAAAAAATGAAATATTTAACAGCTATGCCTTCGCAAACTTAGGGCTGGTAAGCCAATCCTACTGGGCGCAGGATCTTACTCAGCAAAGTGAGGCCGGTGTAATTGGCGCAACTGATGCTACGCTTGCGCAGCTAAAATGCCCCGATGCAGCGAATAACACCAGTTGTATTCCTGGGGTTACCTTGTATGAAAATTGGAACCAAGAGAAGAATGCAGCGGGACAGGAGTATTGGGTGTTTTCCGCCAATAATCAGCTGCCCGCGATAAGGCTAAACGATTCTGTCTATTCATATCAACCGCAAGTATCCGTTAACCAGGCGCCTCAAGTTCGGCTCCAGTTTGATAAAAATACAACAGTAATTGGCGGCGATGGCAAAAACTATTTTAGTCTCCGGGCTATTTTTACCGATGCCGACCTGCTTAATGTGCATGCACTCAAATGGGATTATGGCGCCTTGCGCCCGAGCAATACTTTAGCGAATGGCTATGAGTTTTACCGACCGGCGCCAGGTAAATACACGGTTAGCTTAAGGGTGACAGATTCAGGAAAACCTGCCCTAACTAGCACTGCGCAAATCGTTTTGGAGTTTAAAGAAGATATTACTTTGGTTAATGATCCTCCAGTAGTTGAACCAAATGGGGCCGCCCCAAAAAATCCGACTGCACAGGCCGGTGGAATTACTCCTGAAGTAACTTTTTGGCTATTGTTGCTTGTATTCTTGCGGGGAGCTGGTGGAAGTGGCAAGGTCAAGAATAGATTAGCTAGCAAGAACATCTAGCACAGCTTGAGTATGCGCCTGTTGTTACTTCGATGCTCTCTGTTGATGATGGTTACTTTACATATCTGGCATTGCGATCTTAGCGCTGTTTATCGCGCTAAGATCGAGGTGTTGAGATTATGAAATAATATTAATAATAAACCCGCCAGTTAGCGCAGCTGCCTGAAACACTGTAGTTTTTCGGTGTTGCGGCAAATGTACACTCATTGTTGGTTTGGGTTTTTTCAATAGTTACCTGATGATTAGGGCAGGTGAGGCTATAGCGGTAATAAACCGTGTTGCCGCCACCGGCACCGTAGGTTTGTACTAAAGTACAGCCGGGTGTGTTACCAATAATTGGGTCGCCATATTCGTAGAATTTCCTACCGCCGTTAGCGCCGGAACTTGATGAGCTTGAAGAGCTGCTCGACGAGCTGCTGGATGAGCTTGATGAAGAGGTGCTGGGGCGCGAATACACTTTGTAGCCGTTGCAATTACCTTCGACGGTACCTAAATTAGTGGCTGTTAATTGACAGCTGTAGTTTTGGTTAACTCTTTGTGCGTAGGGTTTTCCTGCGCAGTTGAGTAGATCTACTCTAACGCCTGAGCCAGAGTAAACCTGTTGCCAGCCACAGCCACTTGCATAGTAGGTTTGGCCGTTAATCAGGGAGGCTAATAATGTGCGCTGGCTGCCAATAATAGTGCGCAGAATTTCTGCGTCCTCATCAGCAATAATTTGGCTAATGGCTACTCCGTAGTTGCGGGCTACGCCGTTCACAAATTTACCGCCGCTGTGCACGCCGACCAGTTCGCCCTGTGCATTTAAAACCCCGGCCCCGGAGCTGCCATTGGTGGTATCTAAATTGGCGTAAATTAAACGGTCAAAATCAGCTGTTTGGTCAACCGCTTGAATGCCTTTGGAGATACCGAAGGAAACTTTTTTAATGTCGCCTTCCGGGTGGTGCACCATCCACAAGGGTTGATTGGTAGCGGGAATTTGTGCGCTGATGGGTGTGAAGCCATAGGTTGCGCCCGGGCTGCCATCGAGTTGAACAATCGCGTAATCAATATCGCTGATGACATATTCCAATACTTTTCTCACCGGAAAATCGACGGTGCGCATCACTGAGCCGTTGAGCCCTTTTTGATAATCAAAGCGCACGTGCATGTGGTTAATGGATTGAAATTGATTGAGCGGGCTGCCATCGGCATTTTTGGGCCACGGAATACTGGGGTCGGGTGAAACCAAACAGTGGGCGGCAATTAAAAATTGATTATTGCTGATGAGCGTGCCGCTACACAGGCCTATGCCAGCTAAGTTGTTGGGAGTAACGCTGCCAAAATTATCGTTAAAGCGCAGCATGCCCACCGAGCGTGCGCGCTCATTAAGTAGCGCCACACTGACGCCCTGGGTGCCTTTATAGTCCACTATATCCTGCCAGGTGGGGCCGCCGACGCCGATAATTTGTGGATAAACATTGAGGGGATAGCGGGTGCCGGCGTGTAGGCTGGCACTGGAAAATATACAGCTCGCTGCTAGCGCTGCAAGCCGAAGCGAATATTTGTTCATAAGAATTCCGCTGTTATTTAGGGTTGAATGTGTTGAGGTGTAATTGACCGGCATAAATTTTATGCAGGTTGATACAGGGCATTAACCCAGTTTTTGAGGCTGGGTTAATGCCGGTTTAATTGTTTAGTTGTATACCCTCCAATTGGTGCAGGTACCTGAAATACTGTAATTTTTCGGTGTGGCAATAAATGTACAGTTGCCGCCAGTGTCCATTTTTTCAACCGTTACTTGGTGGCCGGGGCAGCTGAGGGCGTAGCGATAATAAACGGTACCGCCACCGCCGCCGCCATAGGTTTGTGTCAGGGTGCAGCCTGGAGTGTTGCCTTTAATGGGGTCATTAAATTCATAAATTTTTCCACCTGTGCTGGTGCCACCTGAACTTGACGAGCTGGATGAAGTGGCAATTTGTGCGGCGCGGGTTGTCCATTGTGCGGGGTTAAAACTGCGGCCTGCGGCGTCGCCAACGATACGCGCACGGATGGTTTTCGCACCTGTGCTAGCCCAGTTGTGCAGAACAGGTGAGCTGCTGGTGCGTTGAATAATGCCATCGCCATAATCCACTTCATAAACCGGCGCTGCGCTAAATGGATAACATGAGCGTTTGGCAAGGCCTATGCTGCCATTGGCGGCGGGCAGTGGTGAGGTAAATTGCAGAACTGGGTTAAAAATATCGTCGCCACCGAAGTTTTTAAAGGCGAAATTGCGCACGTAAATAGGGTTAACGCCAGACATCGGGCCAAAGGTTATATTGTCTTGCACTTTGGTCCAGCCGAAGGGATTTACGTCTAAAATTTTGGTGGTTTTTTTGGAGATAAAGCTGTCGTATTGCAAATACATATAAGACTGCCCGGTAACATCCAGCAGCGAAGCGCGTACGGTTTCATTGCTGCCGTCCATATTGGCGTCGGAGCAGGTATTGCCTATATAGCCAAAATAACGAATGGGTAAGCCTGCGGCCACGCCAAGTTTCATGTCGCCCATTTCAAATATTTTATATAAATCCACATTGGCCTGGATGGAGAGGTCGGCATAGGGCGTTAAGGCTACGTCTAACTGAGCGGAATAATTTAAATAGGAAGGCATATTCAGCTCAACGGTGCTGATTTTGCGCACATCAGTACAACCATTTTTGGTACATTCATAGCGAGCATCTAAGGTGCCTGCAATGTTGTAGCCTGCATCTAAGTTGGCGGCTAATGAAGCATTTAAGTTGGCACCGTAGGTCATACCTACTTCCATATCTAACGAAATATAGAAAATATAAACCCACCAGCCGTTGGAGTAATTCCAAAAGCGGACGTAGTCGTTGAAAAGGTTCTTTTTATATTCAACCAGGGCTTTGCCCACCAGGCTTGGGTTGGCATTGAGATTGAGTTTGGCATCGAAGCTGGCTTTAACCAATTCAGCTTTATAGGGGATGCGGATACATTTGTTGCGCTTGGTGCGATATTCAATGGAAGCGCTTATGGTACCCGTAGCTGCGGCATTACCCTTGGTGGATAAATCCAGTATGGAGTTTTTATAGAGTGTTTTGTCTAGCGATTGGCTTTTGTTGACAGGTGAAGCGGAGACGGATTTGCTGCCGTTTTTCCACTCTTTTTTACATAACCAGCCTTCATTGCTGGTGGTGGTTTCAGGAAATAATTCGCGGTTATCGCTGGTTGTCAGTTGGCTGAGGGCGACCAAGTCAAAGCTCACTTGGTCGATTTTAGTATCCTTCAGTGGGCCTGCGGCATCAGCGCGAGAAATACCTTTTTCATTTAAGTAATCCATAATCGCCCATTCGGGGATTCTAGAAGTAAATAAACCACCATAGGTATCCACTATAACCACGTCATAATTGCTGCGCGTTTTAATGGATGTGTCGATCTCGGTGATGGATTCTGTATTGCTTTCAAATATAGCGTTTCGTGCATCCTGTGTTAGGCGCACGCGTTTATAGCCTGAGCCAGTTTCGAGCAGATTTACATCATCTGCCGCTTGTGCACTGAGGCTTGCAACGAGTGCAAACCCTAATAAGTACTGAAGAGGTGATTTCATATCGAGTCTCCTGGTGGTAGAAAATAGAAGTAAACAATGCCTGTGGCGCCGATTGTTTAAATGAGTAATGCGCTATACGCACTCGGTAATATGCAAGCTAGTGCTGTGTAATTGAGCTAGCACTAGTGTGAAGCTGAACAACGCATCTATTTAAATTAATGCAGATAGATGCGCGCCTTGAGACGGCGGCGGAATCCTAACGAAACCGCAGGGTGCAGACAATTAACAAATATGTATAGGCCACATGCATTTTTGTATGCTTGACAAAGCGATGGGCAGTTGGATCCCAAATTTAGGTGGGTTGATGCAGATGTGTGGGGTGTAGAAGACGGCGGCGATCAATAGGCATGTCATACCTGTAGCTTAGCAGTGAATGCTAACCTGTAATTGCCGCCCAGGTATTTCAACAGGCTGTTAGGCCTGAAGTTGCGAGCATACAAGGCTTTTCAGCCGGTTACCCGCGACAGGCAGAATGTTTTGTTTTAACGGTGCTGTAATTAATGGTGCAGATAAATATCAAGGGGCGAGTATAAATTAGTTGCCAACCCGCCCCTGCAACAGCGTATGCAGCTGATAGGTCATCACACTTAAAAACCCTACCAACCCCAAATATAAAACACCATAATTAATGCGGTCGTTAAAACTGGCTTGGTAATAGCCCTCCGGGTGGAGTTTGTTTTTGTCGGGCCAGATGGCGTGTTTAAGCTGTGGGTAGGCTAAAAGGGCGATGAGGATTAACATGGGGCTGTGGGTGTAAAAAAATAAAACCACTAATAAGGGAACACCCAGCAGCCACACTTTAGGGGAGATAATAGCGGTAATGCGGCCGCCGTCTAAAGGGGAGATAGGAATTAAATTAAATAGGTTTAACATGCAGCCAGCATAGGCGAGGGCCATTAATAAATCGCTGCCCTGCCATTTGGCTAAATAATAACAAACCATGGCGCCGATGGTGCCGGTGACTGGGCCTGCAAAACCTATATAGGCTTCAGTTTCCACATTCATGGGCTGTTCTTTTAATTGAATCCAGGCGCCGACAAAAGGAATAAAGGTGGGCGCGCCCACATTTAAACCCCGTTGGCGGGCGGCGCCGTAGTGGCCGAGTTCGTGCACTAAAATTAGCAGTACAAACCCCACCGCATAGGCCCAGCCGAATATAAATGAATAGGTCACCATCGATAGCAGCATGGTGCCGCAGGTGAGGGCGATTTTGCCGAATTTACCGGCGGCGAATAAACCTAATAATAATTTAATCACGGCTGTTGCCTTAGGGTTATTTCTGTTTGCGGCCCAATAACTTCATGATAAAACCGCCTACAGCAACGGCTCCGATAATAATGAGTTTTTTAAAGGCGATAAATAATGCTGCGAGTTTGGCAAATAAACCCAATTTTGCTGCGGCGCCACCGGCTACTAAGGCGGCTAAACCATATTCGGCTACGTGGTCGGTATTGGCATTAAAGTCCTCGTAGCGGTTGCCCTGCACAAATTCGGTGGCGGTTAATAGGCTGGGCATTTGCGCGCGAATAACTGGCATTTCTTCCATGCTGGCAACGGCATTTAATACCAGTACCCCGCTGCGGCCCAATACGCGAATATTGTAATTAAGGGAGTTGGCGCCCGGCTGATCGGTTTTAAATTCTTTCGCCCAATAGAATTTATGGCTGCTTTTATCATAGTGCGGCGCTTCGGCCCAGCCGATTAATAACATGGAGCCGTAGCCTTCTTTTATGCGCTCTTGATTGGCGGCGGCGTTGTCCTCTTGCATGTCTTTGAGCAGATCTGTGTAGTTAATCTCGTCCGCGTCGGCATCGCTGATGTGGCCGTCGGCTTCATAGGTAATGACTACACCCCAGCCACCGGCCTCAACTGGGTTAACCTCGGTGGGGATTACCATGCCGAGGGTTTTGGTGCCGGGCGGGTTGCCCCAGCCTTCTACTAATAGGCGCTCGGTGGCGGCGGGTGTTAGGTAGCTAAATTGAGCGGGTAAATTAAGGGTGGCTACGCCGCCGGGCAGGTTAATAAGGCCTGCCTGCGGGTTTAGC
>DAOQGS010000171.1:0-7138 GCA_035338675.1 Cellvibrionaceae bacterium | reverse complement strand
AGCGGCTTGCCATTAATTGGTATTTTCCAGAACCGCCAGAAACTACTCAGCGCCTTTTTAATTTAATTCCCCCACTGACGGGAAACGATTTGACAGTGAGTACTGCGAGTCCGCCTACTTAGGCGAATTAATGTGTACTGCATCGTTACAAAAAAAAAGCCCTCTAACGAGGGCTTTTTTAACAGCCTATTGCATGCCAACCAAGCGGCTAAACCACGCTTGCCACGCTGGCAAATTTAGTAATGCCCGCCCCCACACTCGCTTCAATGCCCAGTAATACCGGCACCGCCCCTAACATGGCTTCGTTGTTCTCTGCGGTGCCTGCAGTGCCGCGCTTGAAGGTGGTAAAGCCGCTGCCGCCAGCAATCATATTCGGTGCATTGCCCGCGCTGTGATCGGCGCCGTCGCCCATGTCGCTCACCTGTACCACCAGGGTGTGGTCAATCATTTTGCCGCCGTTAACCGGGTCGGCAGTTGCCGCCAGGCGCTGAATTAAAAACGCGATACAGCCGCTTAAATAATTCACCATCTCCGCCTGCTCGGTTTTGCCCGCCGCGTGGCAGGCCTGGTGATGATCGTTTTTAAACGTGGTGTTGTGGCCCACCCAGGTGGCTTGGTGGTTGGCCAGCTGCAAAGTGGCGACTTTGGTAAGGCCGCAAGCCATGGCTTGCACCAGAATTTCTGCCTGCAACTCTGCCTGGCCGCGAAACGCATTGGCGGTGCCGCCGTCAGTGGGGTAGCCATTGGGGTTGTAATTGACCGAGCCACAGGCGCCGGAGGGTTGCTCGGTAGTACTCAGGCGGCTGGAAATCCGGCTGAGGGCCGCAGAGTGCGCATCCAGGCGCTCTTTTTCCAGGCTGCCCAGTTTAGTTTTCAGTGAGCTGAGGGCCTGCTGGTTCAACTCCAATACACTTTTTACCTGGGCGTTAGGATCGCTGCCCCCCGTGCTGCCGCCAGTGGCGCCGGAGAAAAAACGCTTGTAGGCCGCCGCTGGCGAGTCTTCACTGGGGAAGGCCTGGCCGGATTTGCGGCCGATTAAACCCTGGTTGCCCACATTCGATTGCACGCCCAAGGCGACGTTGGCAAAAGGCGAGGTTTGACCGTAGAGGGTGCCTATCTGTACATCCAGGGTATCGCCTTTCCAGTCTTGATCGTAGCTGCCGGTGCCAAGCACCTGATGGGTGTTGCCGTGGCCGCCGCCGCGGGCCATGGTGGCGGAGCGAAAGGCACAATAGGTTTTTACGCTTTCATAGGCCTTAGTGGCAGCGTTTAGCGTCATGCTGGAGCCTGAGCCGCTGGGCAACCACATGCCGCCGGGGGCGCCATCGGGGGTGTAAACAAAGATCACCCGCTTAGACATAGTGCCTGCGGCCTGGGCGTAGCGGTTGGCAAAAATGCCCGCCACCAGTGGCGATGCCCGCAGGATGCCGGCGGCAACGCCCGCCTTACCCACCAGGTCAAAAAACTTGCGGCGCTCGTTGTTTACGAATGTTGTGCTGTCTTTCATAGTGAAACCTTTAACTCATCTGGGAAACGGGGCACTGTTGGGTGCCCGGCCTTAGTCCGCCTGCAGTTTATTTACGGTAACGCAGCAAATCCGAGGTACCCAATTTGGTGAACACGGCCCGTGGGCTGTTGTTGCTGGAGGTCATAGCCGCCTTAGCCTGGGAGGCAACACACTTGTAATCGGCCTTTTCCGCATCGCTCAGGAGTGGTTCGTTTTCATCGCGAATGGCTGGGTCGTAGGGGCGGTTAATTAAGAAGCGGAAGCTCTTCTCAACAAAACAGGCCTTGGTAACATCAAGCTTAGCAATGGCTTTACCCAAACCTTTAGCGCCGTTGAAATTAACCGACTGGCCATCGTTAGGGTTTTCAATCCCCATCAGCACACCCGAATCATCAATGTTCAAGGTAGAACCCGTAGCGCCCAATTGGGTGCTGCGCCAGAGGCCCATTTGGTCAAAATCTTCGGTGCCAAACAGCGGGTTGATAATTTTGGCGTGGCAACCTGCACAACTGGTGTGGTCGGTATTAATTTCATAAAACTGACGGGTAGTGAGGGTGCCCGCTTTGTTTAATTCTTCCACCTTCATTTGCAGTGCGGTGCGGTCGGCGGCCAGGTTATTGGGCGGCGGGTCGATGTGTTGACACAACATCAGCTCACGCACGCGCACGGCGCGCTGAATAGGCGAAGAGCGATCCGGGTGGGCGTTGGCCACCAAGAAGGCGCCGGTGGTAGTAATGCCGCCGCGCTTATCCAGGTTGCTCACCTTCACAAAGCTGCTGCCGGTGGGGCCGGATATACCGTAGTAATCCGCTAGCTCTTTATTGGCAAAGGTGTAGTTCGCGTCGTACAACTCGCTGAAGGTTGCACTGCTGTCGTAGAAGATATTTTTAAACACCTCGCGCACTTCTTGGGCCATGGCTTTTTGCACGCTGGCGGTGTATTTGGGGTAGAGGGTGGTGTCGCGGATCTCATTAATCACACTGTCTGTGTTAAACCAAATACCGGCAAAACGCCCCACCTGTGCCTTGCCTCGGGTAGTGTCCAGAAGGCGCGCCACTTGGGTTTGAATTTGTGCATCGGTGGTGAGGGTGCCCGCTTTGGCAGCGGCCAAGAGGGTGTCATCAGGAGTGCTGCCGGTTAGGGTATAGGCCAGCGCCGCTGCGTATTCGTAGGGGGTTAACACATAGGCGGACTGATCCGCTTGCGCCAGCTTATTAGGTGTCCCGGTGGTGATACCTGCGCTGACGGCATCGCGAATGGGCACGCCAATCTCCGAGCGATAGAGGAACTGTGGTGAGGTCAATGCCGCCGTGAGCGCAGCCGTCATACCGTTTTTAGCCCCATAGGTGGTAAAGAGCGCAGTGTAGGCGGCGGACTCGGTGCTATCGGCGGGCCTGCGGAACGCCTTCAACAAAAACTCACTGACAAACTTTTGCGGGCAACTGCTGGTGTCTGTACAGGCAAAAGGCTTGTTGTTGGCCACCGCCCAGCTGGCGATCTCCTGGGCGTTATCCAGGTATTTATCGGCGTGGCTGTCGCTGATTTGGGTTTTTGAGTTGTTGGGGAACTTGCCTAGGTAACTATCGTTAACCACTCGAGATGCGTAATCGGTGGTGACGCCCAAGATATCTTCCAAACTGGCTTGGTATTCAGCCGCCGTGAGTAGCTTCAAGCCCCGCGCCCCGTAGGTAACGGTTTGGCTGGCGGTGCACTCGGTGGCGGAGGCGCGCCAGGTTTGCAAGTAGGTGGCAATATCCACTGCACACTGGCCGATACAGCTCATCCAGGCGTTAGGGTCTGAACTGCTGTAGGGCATTTCTTCGTCGATCTTGCGCACCAGCTCGGCGAACATATCAGCTGGGTATTTGCTGATTGAGAGGGTGTATTTCGCGCCGTTGGCCTTGATGCCGTCTGCGCCGTGGCAGGATTTGCACTGCAGGTCGTACTGAGTTTTACCGTTGGCGCTGTTGCCCACGAGGCCAGAACTTGAGCTGCTAGAGGAGCTACTGGAGCTGCTGCTCGATGAGCTGCTCGTGCGACCGCTTGAACTGCTGGATGAACTGCTACTGGACGAGCTGCTGGAGGAGCTACTGGAACTGCCCGTGCCATTTTGCACATTGGTGAAGACGTAGGTGGCAACTGCCGTGGCGCAATCGCCCGAGCAATTAGCCGAGGCCATCAAACGGTTAGTGGTAATGATGGACACCAACTGGCTGACCGTTTTCCCCCGTGCCAGAGCTTTCATGCCGTCAGCTTCGGGGCTGCCGATAGGGCCGTGGCAATTGCCACAGCGGTAATAATTTTGCTCGCCCAATGCGTACAGGTTGGCCCCGGAGGAACTACTAGTGCTGCTGGATGAGCTTGAGGAGCTTGACGAACTGGAGGAGGACGAACTTGAAGAAGACGAAGAGCTTGAGCTGCTGGCGTTGCCGCCACCCACCTGGTAGCTACAGCCGATGGGCTCTTTAGATACCACCACATCGTCCACTAACACTTCATTGCTAAATCCGCTGAAGCTGTGCCAGCCAAAAATGGCTTCCTTAAATTTGTTTTGCATCCAATTGGCCGAGAGCTGGCCGTTCTGCCAATCGGTAGGCGCTGTGATGGAATGCACCAATTGACCATTGGCATAGGCGTACAGCGAGTTGTAGGCCATATCGCCCCTAAAGGCCACCTCAATACAGTGCCAGGTGTTGGCCGCCAATATAGGGCCTTTGCCCCACTGATCTATTTTCGGTGAGATATTGTCTGAGGGTACTTCGTTGGTGCCTATAACACCTTTAATTTCGCCAAAGCGAATTTCATTGTTGGCGCTGCCGACATCACCGCGCAGCCCCATGAGGGTCTCGTGGTTGGAGTTAGCGGACTGGCCTATCTGGCGTTTGGAGTTAATCCAGGCGCGTATGTACACCTTATTTAAACCACTGGGCAGCGCACGGGTAATCATGGCCGGCTGTTGGCCGCCCTTAATTAACAGCGCCCGGCTGCCCACTTTGGCGGTGCTCACCGCAGTGATGTAACGGGTGGGGTCTATATGGGCGGGATTTTGTTGATACTCAACAAAATAATTCCAACCGGTGGGAAATTTGCCCAGGGCGGTGGTTTCAAAGCCATCTTCAAAAATAATGGCGCCGGTATTGGTGCTGCCGCTAGAGCTGGACGAGCTACTGGAGCTGGACGAGCTGCTGGAGCTTGTGGAACTAGAGCTTGAGGAACTGCTGGAGCTTGAAGAGCTAGAACTGGAGGAGCTACTGGCACGGCCCGATGAACTACTAGAGCTAGATGAGCTGCGGCCTGAGGAGCTGCTGGAACTGGACGAGCTAGTTGAGCTGGAGGAACTCGAAGATGAGCTGGAAGAACTTGACGATGAACTGGAGCTTGCCGAACTGCTGCGCCCCGATGAGCTGCTCGACGAGCTGCTAGAACTGCTCACCCGGCCCGACGAACTACTGGAGGAGTTAGCACCGGTGCTGGAGTTGCTGCTGGAGGAGCTGCTACTGGATGAACTGCTCGAAGAGCTAGTGCTGGAAGTGCTGCTACTCGAAGAGCTGGAACTGGACGAGCTTGCACCGCCGTCATCGGGTTTTGGATTGGGGGACTGCTGGCCGCCAGCACCACAAGCGGTAACCAGGGCCGATAACAGGGAAATAGCGAAGATATTACGCATGCTTCCCTCCCAACTTTGTACTCAACCGCAAACAACAACGTCTCATCTGATACACCGACCTCAATTAACTAAAACTCAGTACAAAGCGCCGCACCTTCGCGCCTTAAACCAAAATGGGTAAATTTCACCAAGGGTTATAACTGTATACGACTACTTTAACATTTGATCAAAATTTAAGCTGTGATACCGTTTGCACACCCTATATTCAAATTCCGCATTAGGCAAAATAAATTTTGCGTTTTCAGTCATAGGTCTGAGGTCATAGGAGCAACGGCCAGTCAGCCCTAATTCTTTAGGCGTAAACAGCACGCTTAATGGACTAGCCTAAAAACAATAGCGCTGGTGGGTGGTGCGCTTGCGCTAGGTAGAATGCGGCGCAGATTAGGCTGCGGTGTTGGGGAGCTTTACCCAAATCGACGCCTTTCCCGCTTGCAGTGGATTTATACAGAACGATGAGTTTGCGGTACATTGATTGGCGCTGAAGAAGCGGCGTTAAATTGCCCCAGCCCAGGCCAATGTCATCGAGCCAAGGCCGGATCCTGGGAACAACCCTTGTGGCTGCCCTCTGGGAGCCTCAAGGACCGGCTAGGATTTAAGGTGCAACGGGACCCAAAAGGGGCGCCCCTAGGGTTGCTCGCGAATAATGACATTGCCGCCCAGGCGCTAATCAGTAGACAGGATCCAGTCGCGACCGGCCTACAATACTAATCAACCCCATGGAGATGCCTATGACATGGAGATCCTTATGACATGGAGATCCCTATGAACAGCCGCCAGCAACTTCTGCCCAGCCGCAGACAAATTTATGGCTGGCTGCTGCTTGCGGCCCTGCTATTGATAATTCGCATCCTTGCCGCCCTAAGCCCTGCCCTCGCCCCTACGGCGGATACACTCGCCCTGAGCCTTTGTGCGCTTGCCGGTTTGCTGGTGGCATGGGATGCAGTTAGCCTGCTCAGGCTGCCCAGCCTGAGCATCGAGCGCCAGTGCAGCACTGTATTGCCGGTGAACCGCTGGAGCCAGGTGCACCTTGCCATTAACCACGCCTGCGCCAAACCCACTCCGGTACAGATACTGGACGGCCTAGGCGCCGGTTTAGTGAGCGACCAACAACCCTGCCAGGCCGCCCTTCTGCCCCAGCAAATAACCCGCTTAACCTACCGTCTTAAAGCACTCAGGCGCGGTGCGTTTCAACTACAGCAGGTGTTTTATCGCATTCCCAGCCCCTGCGGCCTTTGGCTGCGACAGGGCGCAATTAGGCTTGAAGAACAGCTAAAAGTGTTTCCCGATTTTTCAGCCATTAGCGCTTTTAAATTGCTCGCGCGCGAACAACAAACCAATTTATTGGGCATTAAAAAACGTAGGCGGCGCGGCGAAGGCGCTGATTTTGCGCAATTGCGCGAATACCGGCCCGGCGATGCCCTGCGCAATATTCATTGGAAGGCAACCGCCCTGCGGCAGCAATTAATCAGCAAGGAATATCAGGATGCAAAAGACCAACGCTTAATTGTTTTATTAGATACCGGCCAGCGCATGCGCGCCCAGGAAGAAACCCTCAGCCATTTTGATGCGGCACTCAACGCCGCTATTTTGTTAGGTTTTATCGCTCTCCACCAAGGTGATCATTTCGGCCTGCAAACCTTTGGCCCTACCGAGCGCTGGGTGCCCCTGCAAAAAGGCACCGATAAAGTACAAACGCTGTTAAATAGCCTCTATGACCTAGACGCCCAGCCCGAGGCGGCGGATTTTTTCCGCGCCGTGGAATTAATTAGCCAGCGCCATTTAAAGCGCTCACTGGTAGTTATCCTTACCAATTTGCGCAGCGAAGACCAGCAGGAACTTACCCAAGCCGTCAAACAATTAAGTAAAAAACATCTGGTATTAATTGGCGATTTACAGGAGAGCGAATTGCAACAGGCGGCGGCTAAACCCATCGCCAATTTAGACGATGCCCTGCTCTACACAGC
>DAOQGS010000170.1:0-7185 GCA_035338675.1 Cellvibrionaceae bacterium | reverse complement strand
CCTGGAAAGCCCCGCCGATCTGCGCCTGTTGCCGGAAAAACAACTGCCCCTCCTAGCCCGCGAATTGCGGGAGTTTCTGCTTTATACCGTGGGGCAAACCGGCGGGCACTTTGGCGCAGGCCTTGGGGTGGTGGAGCTGACCATCGCCCTGCACTATGTGTTTAACACGCCGGAAGATCGCCTGGTGTGGGACGTGGGCCATCAAACCTATCCACACAAAATCCTCACCTGCCGCCGGGAGGCCATGGCGGGCATTCGCCAGGCGGGCGGCATAGCGGGCTTCCCCAAACGCAGCGAAAGCCCCTACGACACCTTCGGCGTCGGCCACTCCAGCACCTCCATTAGTGCCGCCCTCGGCATGGCCCTCGGCGCCGCCCACCAGGGCCAAGCGCGCAAAACCGTCGCCGTGATTGGCGATGGCGCCATGACCGCCGGTATCGCCTTTGAAGCTCTCACCCACGCCGCCCACGCCAAGGCGGATATGCTGGTGGTGCTCAACGACAACAACATGTCCATCTCCCCCAATGTGGGGGGGCTGGCGGATTATTTCTCCCGTATCTGGGCCAGTAAGCTCTACACCTCCTTCCGCCAGGGCAGCAAAAAACTGCTGATGCGCCTGCCGCAAACCGCCGAGTTCATGCGCAAAACTGAAGAGCATATGAAAGGCATGGTGTCGCCCGGCACCCTGTTTGAGGAGCTGGGCTTTTATTACGTCGGTCCCATCGACGGCCACGATATCGCCCGCTTAAGCCACGATTTAAAAAACCTAAGCGAAATTCCCGGCCCAAAGCTTTTGCACATCATCACCCAGAAGGGCAAAGGCTTTGCTCCCGCCGAGCAAGACCCGGTGGGTTACCACGCGCTCAATAAAATCGAACCGGCCAACCGGGCGCCCAAACCCGTGTTCAAGCAGCCACGCCTGAAATACCAAGAGGTATTCGGCCAGTGGCTGTGCGATACCGCAGGCAAGGATGAGCGTTTGATCGGCATTACCCCCGCCATGCGGGAAGGCTCCGGCATGGTGGCCTTCTCCGAGCAGTTCCCGGCCCGTTATTACGATGTGGCCATAGCCGAACAACACGCCCTCACCCTGGCGGCAGGCCTGGCCTGTGAAGGCTTAAAACCCGTGGTGGCGATCTACTCCACCTTTTTGCAGCGCGCCTACGACCAATTGGTGCACGACATCTGTATTCAAAAACTGGATGTCACCCTGGCCATCGACCGGGCGGGCCTGGTGGGCGAAGACGGCCCCACCCACGCGGGCAATTTGGATATCGCCTATTTGCGCTGCGTACCGGAGTTAATCCTCGCCGCCCCCAGCGACGAGCAGGAGTGTTACCAGCTGCTGAATACCGCCTATCACCACCCCGGCCCCGCCGCCGTGCGCTACCCCCGCGGCAATGGCCCGGGTGTGCCCCTCATTCCAGCCGCTGCGCCTTTGGCGGTGGGGGTTGGGCGCCAGGTATTAAGCGGGCAGCAGGTTGCCATCCTCAACTTTGGTGTACTGCTGCCGGAGGCCCAGGCCATAGCGAGCCGCCGGGGCTTTGCCCTGTGTGATATGCGCTGGATTAAGCCCTTGGATGGGGAGCTGATCCGCCAACAACTGGCCCAGGCGAGCCTGTTAGTAACCCTGGAGGAGGGCAGCATCATGGGCGGTGCCGGCTCCGCCGTGGCGGAATTTTTAGCCGCCGAGGGTTTGGTGGTGCCGCTGCTGCAGTTGGGCCTGCCGGATGTGAACATAGACCACGCCCGCCGGGAGCAGCAATTGGCCCGCATAGGGTTGGATGAGGCAGGCATAGAGCGGCAGATTGACGCCCGCTTGCAGCTGTTGGGTGGCTAGCGCCGTTTCTTGCCATGGGCGCTTTAAGCATGGGCTTAGTTTAATCGCGCAGCCCCATCCGCGCTACGGCGTATTCCTACAATATTGTTAGTATTCCATTGCTGGTGTTTCTCCACAAAGCCGTTAGGTGTGCCCAAAACGCTTGCTTACACTAACGCATGTCCAGCTTGGCAATTGCAACTAAGAATAAAAGAAGGTTTGTAATAGCAAATTCTGCTAGCAGCCTCTTAGGCAAAATTGCGCAGAATTAATTGGGCTATAGACAATATTGAACTTGATTGCCCAACCATTCATTCACTTTTTAAAAGTGCCTGTTGTTATTTGCGTGCTAAACGCCTATTTCCCCTCCTGCATAAATTCTTGCTGTTAGTGCTTCTATACCTGCCATTTTCCGCCGCTCTTGCGAGGCACAAGCCATTTTATTGGCGGTGCGTAATTTGAAACGGAAAAAATAAATAAGCGCAGCTTTTTTGACGCGTAAAATTTGGCGGCTAAATAGTGTTTACGCAAGCTGAACGAGTTGCGAATGTTAACCTGGCATCTATAGTTTTGATCGTGACGCATTTTTTTGCCCAGGCAAAATTGCGGATTGCCACGCATCAAGTCTGACCGGAGTACATGCGTACTAGAGTCTTGTTTTTAGCAAGATTAGGAAAGGCTCGAACACTTAATTTACCAGGAGATAAACGTGAATCTAGTAACTCGACTTCTAGCCTTAGGCGCTCTAGGCGCTGCCTCGCTGACTCAAGGCTGCGGCTGTAGCAGTAATAACAACAGTACCAATACCGTAATAGAACCTCCACCGGGTGAAACCCCCACGGTGAGCATTTCCGGCGCGGCTGTAAAAGGGGTTGTTGGCGGCGGCGTAGTATCCGCTTTTACCTTGGACAACAAAGGCGTGGTCTCTGCACAGCCATTTACTACCGCAGTCACGGATGCGCTCGGTAAATACACCATTAAAATACCCGAAACCTATATAGGCAAACCGATTTCCTTCCGCATAACCCCAGCCTCGAACGATACCACCAAGCTCACCTGTGACTTGGATATTGGTTGCGGCGGCACGGTTAAATTCGGTGATAAATTCACCTTGCCAACGAATTCAAAACTGGTATTGGAAACCATTGTTCCAGCCTTGGATAAAACCAAAAGCGTTAACGTATCAACTTTTTCCACTCTGGCCGCAGAGCAGGCGAGAAAAGCTCTGGCGTCTAATGCTGATATAAATGCATTGGCTGCTGCAATTCGCAAAGCCAATGGTGAAATTGCCAATATGTTCGGGCTTACCGGTGAATTATCTGAGCTTGAATTGCTCGATGTCACTGATGCGGCCGCTGTAAAAGCCGCTGTTAATGGTGGCAAAAGTGAAGTGCTGCGCATCGCTGCTCTAAACGCCGCTGTCATCAGTGCCTCCCAATCCGCCAATCCTGGTTTTACTCTAGAACAGGCGCTGGCGAAATTAATTCAAGATATTACCGCTAAGGGTATCGCCAGTAATAGTAGCGATAGCACCGTTGCAGATTTAACCAAAATTCTTACCGCCGTAAGTAATATTTTGGAGCAAGTGAAAAAACTTAATGCCAGCGGTGTAGATTTGACAGCATTGCTTACCAGTGTGGCCAATGAATTGGGCCGCGTGCGCAATGAACCGGTAGATGTTTACAACACCGGCAGTGTGCTGCCCGATGCCACTTTAAGCACTAAAGCTTATGAATTTGCTGAAGTGGTGAGCCAATTAATTAATGGCGGCGATATTGTGCTTGATACAAAGGTTGGCAACAGCACAATTAAAGCTGCTTCCAATAAGTTACGCGCCCAATGGGATGCGGCACAAATGTTAAGCGGCCCAGATGTTGAGGCGCTAGGCAAAAGCCTTTCCTTGGCTGCTGAGGCGATTGCCGAAGCTGCTGACGCCTATCACTATGATGCCACCTTAAAAACCTACACTGCAGGCGATGTGAAGGTCGATATCAAAAAAGTCGATCCGGCAGTTGTATACACAGTTGAGCAGACTATTTCTGGCAATACAGTAAAATTAGTGGCCACTAGTCAGCACACTGATAGCACTGTAGGAACGCTGGAAACGGCCATGGGTAAGCTAAAACTGAGTGGTAGCGCAGCTAACGCTGCAGTCAAAATTACCGTGCAAGATACCAGTAGCTTGGAAGCTGCGAAGTTGACGCGGGAAACCAAAAATAATGTTGAAACAACTACGCTTGAAGGTCTAAAAGTAACCCTAGCAAGTGACGTTGCTCAAATTGAAGTAGGTAACGTGACTGATCCCGTATCGGCAAGCGGCACACTTAAATTTGAATTTGCAACTTTCGAGCGGGTTAAAGGTGCTTCAGGTTCTGAGCCTATGACTAAGGGCGTCATGGCAATCAGTTTTGACGGAAAAGTGAAGAATAAGGCCAGTGAAGCAGTCGCGTTTGCGCTGAATATTTCGGGTAACACTAAGGGTATAACTATTGATGAATTGTCGCAGGGTGTCGATCCTACCGATATTTCGATCACCGAAGACGATTTTAATAGCCTTACTGCCGCCGTAAGTTTTACTGCAGATCTCAATACCCAAATGAATTCTGCGCGCGTTAAGTTAACTACCACTCGTGAAAGTTTATCGTCCACCCGCACGTCGTTAGATTTAATCTTTGGCGCCTATAACTTGCGTTTTGCCGCCTTGATTAAGCGCGTTGCCGATCAGCCTTACGGCTTAACTATCTCGAACCAAGACCGTCTGACCATGACACTGGCGCAGCCAACTATAGGCGGTAAATATGCAGGTAAAATCACAGGGCCTGACGGGGTTAAAGTGCTTGCCAATATAGAACAAGGCAAAGATGGTTGTGTGAAAGTTACCATTGTTGAAGGTGGTAAATTCATCTGCCTTATCGATATCCCAGATTAAATCCACACCTAACGTTGATTTCGCAAAAGGGAGCTTCGGCTCTCTTTTTTGTTGGCGTTCAAAAAATATTATTTTCATCTATTTGCTTTTTAGAATTATTCACCTGCCAACCCGCCAAATTAAAAACCACCAGCTATAGTGATAAGAGCCACACGGAATTTCTAGAGTTATTAAACAGGTGTATAAAATGGGTTGTAAGCAGTATGTAGGGCGGGCAGTAAGGATTCAATTGCTCGGGTTAAGTGTGTTAAGTGCCGTTAATATAGAGCTTGTTTGCGCTGCAGATGCACCCGCAACTGTTACACCCGGTGCGAACAAGCGCCAGGAACAATTGCGTTTATTCGCCTCCTTCGACAGCGTCACCTACGCCGAAAATATCTCCATTGATGCCTGGATGGACGATTTACATACTAAAGATACCGCGCCCGGTGAAAATGCCTTTACGCGCAATTTTAGCGAGTGGGGTGTAGCCTATGGGCAGATGAGTTTTGCAGGTTTTATGCGGCAGGATTATTACTTGCACTTTAGCCAGGATACCTTTGATCTGGTTTATCAAGATAAAAATAAAATTCCCTTTGATACCAATCGGCGCTATGACATTTATTTGGATGTCGCCCATGTGGAAACTCATGGCGCCAAGGTGGGGTATGATTTTGCGCCGTTTAATAGTCTACAAACGCGCATTGAATTTAATGTTTTTGATGCGGAAGAGGTATTGTTTGGCGATTTAACTGGCTACCTCAGTATGGTGAATGGGAAAATCAAAGGCGATTTATTGCTCGATTATAACTACACCGAAGATGTGGTGCTTGATCGCCCGAAGACTGCCCCCGCCTCTGGGCGCGGCCAATCGATTGACCTGGAGTTTTGGTGGCAACCCATAGAATCTTTAAATGTGCATGTGTTGGCGGAGGATATCTACAGCCGCATTAAATGGTCGCAAACGCCTTTTACTGAGGCCACTATTACCACGGTACGCACCACCACTAGTAAAGATGGCACGGTGCGCCGCATGCCGACTATTTCCGGGCGGGAATATTTCCGTGAAGTGACGCAAACCATTCCCCGCCATATTCAAGCCGACATAGGTTATGAGTTTCTCAACCGCTGGCAAATTGAATTAAGCCAAGAGCGCATCGACGATTTGGCATTTAACCGCCTGATGGCCCGCTATCGCATTTGGTCACAGGTTAAGCTGGGGCTTGGCTATGACGCCAGCGCCCAAGCGCCGCGCCTTGAACTGAGCAGTTCTTATTTTAATCTCATCGCTTCGGCCGACAGCACCGATGACAAAAAAGCTAAATTTATTGCTTTAAGCGCGGGGCTGCGAATTGCCTTTTAAGGGCCTTGCAAAGGGGTTAATAACCGGTGAGCGGGTTAATGATGGCTCAGCTAGCTATTTATTAGCTTAGCTTCGGTTAGGTTAGCTTAGGTAGGGCTTTAGTTGTTGGATGAGCCTACACGGATGTATTGTCTGAAATAACCTGTATTCATCAGTGCGTGCGGGCGGCACTGAAGCACTCGCCTGATGGTTCCGAGTCGGCGCAGGCATCAGGTCCAGTTACACTAAAAAGATACTGCACAGTTACGACCCAATAAAAAAGGCTAGATGCACGCATCTAGCCTTTTTTATTAGCGGTTTTAAAGCCGTTTATTTTTTCAGTTTACCCTTGTGGATCACATCATAGCCGTGGCGGGCCACTAAGCCGTCCTGTTGATCCTGCGGCAGGCCGTCTACCACCACGCTGTAGGAGTGATCCATCATAAATTTCAGGTCTTCTTCGGGGATGGAATCGTTCAGTATCAGCGTATTCCAGTGGCGTTTATTCATATGGTGGCCCGGCACAACGGCGTCGAAAGTATCGCGCAGGCGCTCGGCTTCATCCGGGTCGCATTTTAGGTTCATCTGGCCGGTGCCGTGCAGGTAACTGAGGGTGGCAAACACTTTGTGGCAGATTTTGAACGAGGGGGAGTCAGAACCGAAGGGATAGACTTCCATGACCTCGGGTTTACTCAACAGATAAAGCTTACAAGCGTCGTAATTCATGGATGATTATCCTTAGGGGCAAGTGGCCAGGGTTGGGGGCGCGCAGCGCCGGGGTTAAGGTTGTGCCCTGCGGGTAGGGCTTGCGCCAGGGCCGTGCCTTCAGTGCGTCGATGCAAGCGTGGCGGAAGGGGTGGCGCGCCGATCTTTTAATGGTCGCTAAGGTTAAACCATGCGCGCCCCGGCAACAAGCCATCTGCGCGCCTAAGCCGTGAAACCGATCTCATCCGCTGGCGTAAGGCCCTATAGTGACTAAGCTTAAGGGAGCGCTACCCGAGGAGAAGGGGATGATGGGACATATGAGTTTGCGGCAATTATTTGGTTTATTAACGGGCTTTATTCTACTGGCGTTTTGCTTTTTTAGCGGCTTTGCTTGGCTGCGCATGGAGCAGC
>DAOQGS010000169.1:0-7188 GCA_035338675.1 Cellvibrionaceae bacterium | reverse complement strand
AAACAGCGCATCGCCAATACCGCCGGTAATTAACTCTTGCAATACAAGACCGCCACCATCGGCAAGGCGAATAAACGTATCTTTAAGCCCCGTGATGGTGCCCAACAGCCCCAGCAGAGGCAAAGTTGTTAACATTTGTTTTATACCCGGCAACCAATCGCGGGTTAATTCAAACCAACGCTGATCCTGCACCTTACAAAAACAAAAGCGGAACAATAAGCCATAACATATAATGGCCACGGCTATCGTCATCCACACAATAGGGTTATTGATTAATGCTAAAGACTGCGACAGGTTATCCATACTCAGGGCATTCCATTAAAAAGCAATTTTGCTGATTTTAATGGCAAAACGTTCCATCCCATGGGCATAGGTTTTAATTTGTCGCGTCAACACAGCGCCGATCACTAACGCAGGCACCGCCACAATTAATCCCAGCTCAGTGGTAATCAGCGCCTCGGATATACCGCCCGATACCGTATTAACATCGCCCGAGCCAAAAATCGTCATCATCTTAAACGTATTAATCATGCCCGAAACGGTACCGAGCAAACCCAACAGTGGCGCCACAGAAGCACTGGTTGCCACTATGCCCATGAATTTATCCAAGTGATATTTATGCTCGGATAAATGCGCCACCAATAAATCATCGCGCTGCTGGGAAACTGGATTATTCATGGCGATCAGCGCCAATGTGCGCTGGGCGGGGCCGATGGATGCCAGCAGCGCTTCACAGGCTGCGCGGGCATCAGGTTTATGGGCGGTTATTATTTGATTAAATTGTTCGGCCAAGTCGTGCGCTATTTTCGGTAGACGCAACAATTGCACGGCTTTTAATACTGCAATCAATAAGGCTAGCAACCCAAAAAATATAATAGGGATCACCCATACACCGCCTTTTTGAAAATACACCATTAAACCATCGCTGTGTTTGCGCAGCTGCAGGGCGTTGCCAAGGGTTGGATCAAATGCCAATTCCCCCGCCTGGGTACTGTGTAGGGTTAATAGTTCCTGTTGGGCAGACTGGGGCAGAAAATCTAGCAACCAAGCTTCGCGATCTTTCTCACGCACCAGGGGGCCCGCTGTTTTTGCCTGTAGATCAACGGCAATTTCTACCGGCCCCAGGGCCATTACCGGCGCATGAATAATAGCGCCGCCGGCTGACACCACTTTACTGTCTTGCCAGCTGGGTGCTAAGGCGTGTTCAAGCTGTTTGGCAGCCTGATCTAAAATCGTTAATTCGTCACCCGTTGCCACAGCTACAGGTAATTTCGCGGTTTGATTAAAGTGAATTAATAATTGTTTTTGATATTGGCTTTGCGCCGCCCACTGATCAACGCGCTCTTTTAATTTATCCACCCCCAATAATTGTTCATCCACCACCCGCTGTTGGGAGGCCACCTGGCTACGTAAATTTTTAACCTCCTGTTCTTTTTGTTCCAAGCGCTGGGCATAACTGCGGCTCTCTTGGCTGGTTTTCTTTTCCAGGGCTTCCAGTTCATTTTTAGCTTGGGAAATTTTTTGTACCAATTGATCGTTGACATCAGCGCGCACCAGCGAGGCACAGCACAACAACAGGGTAATTAGCGTAAATAATCGGAGAGAAAACGCGTGCGTTCGATTCACCGGGGTGATTCCTTATTGTGAAATTTTAACGGGCAGAGAAATAAATTCGGCTGTGGTGGGGTTTTCTAATATGTGCCGCACGCGCGCAATTGCCTCGGCAGAGAGTGGCCGGCCGAGTTCTTTTGCCGCCTCGGCGCCGTGCCACCATTTCCAGCCGGTTGAGGTGGGCCGCCCATAGCCATAGGCCTTGCCATCATCACTGACATACCAACCCTGGCTGGCGCCTAAATAAATTTGGCTGGTTAATATGGGCTGCAGGTGCGCATTGGCGTCGGGAATATCCAATGCGCCAATATGCAACGCCACCCGCT
Source organism: Cellvibrionaceae bacterium (assembly GCA_035338675.1). GTDB lineage: Bacteria > Pseudomonadota > Gammaproteobacteria > Pseudomonadales > Cellvibrionaceae > CAMCXE01. Next base: position 5,251 of record DAOQGS010000169.1, on the reverse strand, counting down.
GGTTAAATTCGTCAAATTGTTTAAATAAACCGAGAAGATGTTCTAACCGCTCGCTGGCGCTGGCATTTTCCTGGCCGAGTAGCGCGAGTTTTTCGCTCCAATGCGCGCTTAAAGGCGGCGGCAAACGCGGTTGGATCAATTGGGCTTTTTGCAGGTATTTTTTTAGCTGTGCATCCAATTGCGCCTGCTCCTGCTCCAATTTTTCTTGCCGCTGCAGCAGCTCTAAGCGGCGCTGATCGACTTCACCGGTAGCCACAGTGCGCTGGGATAACACCTCTTTGAGGCGTTTTTGCTCGGCATCCAACAAAATAAAGCGCTGATCCAAATTATCGCGGCTGCGATTCCAGTTGGATTGCATGGCGCCTTTTTGCATTTCTAAATTAAGCCACTGGCCCATCAACTGCTCGGGGCTTGAGCTTTCAGCCGCCACCCAAGGGGCGCCGCTGCACAGGGCAATCACTAACAGCTTGCCAAGGTCATTGGGTACTCTCAAAAATTGCATCACTTTTGTAAGCCTGTTGTTTTTATAGAATCAAAACCTGATCGGTTGAACTTTAGGGCGCCTGTCAAAAAACCTTAAATTCTGGGCGGCTTTTGATGGTGTGTACTTAAGGCGCTTTCTCTCAAGGTGCTTAACTTGCGGCGCTTATTAATTGTTATTGTGTACCCTGAGCTTTCGCTCCACCGGAAGGAAAACGCCCAGATTTAATTTTGCGCAGCTACACATCTGCCTCGCAAACACCTATAAAACTTTGCTGCTATTGGATTCTATCGGCAGATGTATGAAATGCCCACTCAGGGGAAATACGCCCTATAAACGCTGAAATAAACAACAGCGCGTATCAAGGCTGCGGCCACTCGGGCAAAATACGGGTGGCACAAACAGCGTACCCCCCCTGTATTGCCTCTACAGCCCAGCAAATACAGGGGCATAAGCCAAATTCGGCAAGGTTAAACGCGCAGTTGGCGGCGCTAAAAAATACACGTGCGATTTTCGATTTCGGCGCAAAAAAAGGCGTTAAGTCTTTTCTAAGCGCTTGGTAACCGCTCTTTTGGGGATTTATGCCGCATTGATATGGCGCAGGTAAGCCATTGGTAAGCTCAGGCCCGAGCTTAAATGTGATGGATTTTGCTTTTAATCCTTAAAAACTGCAGCTGAACTCTACTGCGGTTTTTAGGTGAGCAGCTCTTTTTACAGTCGAAAAAAAACCCAGCCGCATGTGGCTGGGTTTTTAACAGGGTGAAAAGTAAACGCTTAAAACTTCAGCCCCATACTCAAAGTGTAGGTGCGCGGCCTGCGGGCAAAACCGTAAAAGGTTTGTGAGCCTATGTTGGAATCGGACAGGGGCACGCTAGCCATGTACGACGACACATATTCATCGGTGAGATTTTCCCCGCTCAAGGCAACTAAAAAGCGCTCGTCCTCTAACGCAATGCGCAGCCCCACCAGGGTATAGGCGTCTATTTCGCCCTGAGGGTCGAGATTAACGTGCACCTGCTGGCTGCTTACATACTGCACATCCAACCCAGTGGTGAAGGTGGCATTGGCCAATTCGCGCTTATAGGTGAGGCCCGTATTAACCGTGTATTTGGGTGTGTACACGCCGCGTTTGCCAGTGTAATCACACAAATCAACTTTGCCATCCGCATTGGTATCCACGCCTAAGCCAGCATCAATTTGTGGCTTATTACAGTTGCCGTTTTTAAAATCCTGATATTCAAAATCCAGGTAGGAAATGCCGTAATTGGCCATGATGTGTTGAGTCATGGCCCAGCGGCCATCAATTTCCACCCCCTGCACCTGGGTGTCTTTCGCATTGCCCACATTAAAACCTACGCCGCCATCAAATTGGCTAATTTGCAGGTTTTCATAATCAGTGCGGAACAAAGCGCTATTTACCTCCAATGCACCATCCAACAGGGTGGATTTTAAGCCCAATTCATAGGCATCGGCCTGTTCATCCTCAAACTCATAGTGCTCATTACTGTTAGAGCGCGGGTCAAAACCACCGGCTTTAAAACCTCGCGCCATGCTGGCATAGGCCATCAGGTCGTCATTAAAATCGTGTTGAATTTTAATGGATGGCGTAAATGCACTTTCATCGCGGGAGCCTTGTAAGTCGTGACCGGGGTGATTCGGCACTAATGGGCGCGGCCGATTGGTTGCCGGGTCAATTACCGGTTGCCCCATGGCATTTAATAAAGGCGCGTAGGGTGTTTGTTGGGTATCGAGTTTAAATACCGATTTATACACATAAGCGGCGGAGGCTAAACGGGCGGGATCGGTAATGGCAGCGCCATCGATATTCGCCATAGTAATTAATTTATGGCTGTCTTTGCTTTCTGTGGTGTAGCGGCCGCCTAAAATTAATTGGCTGGCATCGGTAAAATGCCAGGCCACTTGAGCAAAGGCCGCCCAGGTATCGGACTCTTGATCAAAACTGCGGAAAATACCGGTATTGCCAAAGGCCGCAGGCAGTGGGCGGCCGCCCGCTTTAGCCACGGGGAATAAGCCCGATTTATCGTTGACGGAAAAACGATCGCCAAAATCCTGCTGATAATTTTGGAAAAACACCCCGGCGAGCCAATCCAGTGTTTGTCCAGGATCGGAAGTTAGGCGCACTTCCTGGCTGACTTGTTTGTAGTCTTCGTGCAGATTTAATTGGAATAAATTTACGCTGCTAAAATCGCAATCGCAATTTTCTTCATAATCGTATTTCACCAGGCCGGTGGTGGAGGTCAGCGTCAGGCCGGAAAATTCATAATTAGCCACCAGGCTGTGGCTTTGTACGTTGTTATCGCTGTACTCCGGCGCATCTGCCTGGCGTTTATAATCGGCGTTACCTTCAAGGGTATTGTTTTGTGTGAGCAATTTAAATGTGGTGGCGAAATTCAGGCCTTTTTTATTCGGGTCGTCGCGCACAATTTCGATATTGCGCCCGGCCGAATCCGCACGGCTTTTTTCGCCGGTGTATTGCAGGGTTAATTCCGGCAGCGGCTGCCAATCCACACTCAAACGGCCGGTGGTTTGTTGCTGATTGGTGTGTTGGTGGTTAAAGGTATTATAAAAATACCCTGGGTCATCGTAACCGCGCAGGGCTAAGCGGCCTTTGAGGCTATCGGTTAAGGGGCCGGAGACAATACCGGTAATTTCCCGGGTGCCGAACTGGGTTTCATAACTGGTATTTAAGGAACCGCTGAAATCATCGGTGGGGCGAGCGGTAATTAAATCGATGGCACCTGCGATAGAGTTTTTACCAAATAATGTGCTTTGCGGCCCGCGCATCACTTCCACGCGTTCCATATCAAAAATCGGCGCGCGCAATAATTGCGCGCGGCCGTGGTAAATACCGTTTTTATAGGTGCCCACAGACTGCTCAAACCCCTGGCTATTATCGGAGCCTATACCGCGAATACGCAGCTGGGTGCTCAAACCGGTTTGGGTTAAATGAATATTGGGTACGAGTTTGGTGAGGTCTTCGATATTTTCAACCCCCACCTCATCGAGTTTGCTGCCGCTGACGGCAGAGACGGAAATAGGCACGTCCTGTAGATTTTCACTGCGCTTTTGCGCGGTGACCAGCACTTCAATTAAAGGTGCATCTTGGGCTTGAACCGAACCGCAACTGGCGCCTAAGGCAATGGCCAAGGCCAGGGGGTTGAATGGATTGAGGGGTTGTGATTTGAGTCTGTGCATATTGCCTCCAACGCATGGGTTGTGGAATTTATTCTAGGCAAAGGAGTTTGCCATTCCTTGTACATCACCTTGCACCCGTCGCAGGCGGGTTGAGTAAGGTGCGGGCAGTTTACTGGCCGCAGGCGCGCTTGCCCATTGATTTATTAACCCATGAGCTAGTTAATTTGCACCCGCTAAATGGCTTCATCAGCGTTCCGTGGCCCAAAAACACAAAAACCCGGCTTAACCGGGTTTTTGTGTTTTGCAGCATTCACTATCTGATGATTATAGACGCCAATAGGCAACACCGGCGGCGGCGAAATCCGCCGGGTTAAACATGGCTTTTACATCGAACACGGCGCCGCCGGGGTTAAGGCTGGCTTTAACCTCCGCAGCCGAGAAAGCCGCGTATTCGCTGTGGGCCACGGCAAACACAGCGGCATCGAGCTTCTGCATGGCGCTAAGCTCCACCAGGCTCACACCGTATTCCTCTTCGGCCTCGTGGCTGTCGGCCATGGCATCGTGCACTAACAATTCCACCCCGTAGGAGGCAAATTCGTTTATCACGTCAATCACTTTGGAATTGCGCAAATCCGGGCAGTTTTCTTTAAAGGTCAGGCCGAAAATACCGATGCGAGCGCCCTTAATGGAGTGGCCGGAGAGGATTAATTGTTTGATGGCGCGCTGGGCAATATAGGCGCCCATGCCATCGTTAATGCGCCGCCCGGCGAGTATCACCTGCGGGTGGTAGCCAATTTTTTCCGCTTTGTGGGTTAAATAATAAGGGTCCACACCGATACAGTGGCCGCCCACCAAGCCCGGCCGAAAGGGCAAAAAATTCCACTTGGTGCCCGCAGCTTTTAACACTTCCAAAGTATCTATACCTAAGCGGTCAAATATCAGCGCCAACTCATTCATCAGGGCGATATTTAAATCCCGCTGGGTGTTTTCAATCACCTTGGCCGCTTCGGCCACTTTAATGGAGGAGGCCTTATAGACACCGGCGGTAACTACGCTGCCATACACCGCTGCCACTATATCCAGCACCTCTGGGGTCTGGCCGGAAACCACTTTGGTAATTTTGGTGAAGGTGTGTTCTTTATCGCCGGGGTTGATCCGCTCGGGGGAATAACCGACAAAAAAATCCTTGCCGCACACCAGGCCTGAGCCTGCCTCCAACACCGGCACACAGTCCTCTTCGGTAGCGCCTGGGTAGACGGTGGATTCATAGACGATGATGTCGCCCTTTTTCAGCTGGGGCGCCAGGGTGCGGGAGGCGCTAATGAGGGGGCGCAGATCCGGCTGTTTGGCTTCGTTGATGGGTGTGGGCACGGCGATGATATGAAAATCCGCCTGTTTTAAATCCTCCGGGTTACACGAGTAAATAATGTCAGTGACCGCTAAATCGGCATCGCTCACTTCTAAGGTGCGATCCTGCCCTTCTTGTAACTCACTAATGCGAGTGGCGTTGATGTCAAACCCGAGGGTGCGCTTGGATCTACCGAAGGCCACGGCCACCGGCAAACCCACATAGCCCAAGCCAATAACTGAGATGGAGCGATTATGCATAAATCA
>DAOQGS010000168.1:0-7197 GCA_035338675.1 Cellvibrionaceae bacterium | reverse complement strand
ACCCTATGGCTTCAGCAAAAACAATTGTGCGCCGAGTGGTGCCGCCACTCCCTGCCGTTAATGATCACCCCATTCTCAACCGTATCTTACTTGCCCGTGGTGTCACCGCGGCGGCAGAGTTGGATTATGGTCTTGCTCAGTTGATCGATCCGCGTCAATTAAAAGGTATTGAACAGGCCATCGACCTGTTAACCCAGGCTTATGTGGCGCAAAAGAGGATTTTAATTGTCGGCGATTTTGATGCTGATGGTGCCACCAGCACTGCTTTGGCGGTGCGAGGTTTGCGCGCTTTGGGCTTTAAGCAGGTGGATTTTTTGGTGCCGAACCGCTTTGAATACGGTTATGGTTTAACGCCAGAAATTGTCGCTGTGGCGCAGCAGTATCAACCGGAATTATTAATTACCGTTGATAATGGAATTTCCAGTGTGGCGGGTGTAGAAGCTGCCAATGCCTTGGGAATGCAGGTGCTAATTACCGATCACCATTTGCCCGGCGATGCATTGCCCCCCGCTGCGGCCATCGTCAATCCCAACCAGCCAGGTTGTGATTTTCCCTGCAAAGCACTCGCCGGTGTGGGCGTGATGTTTTATGTGTTGATTGCTCTGCGCAGTCACTGGCGATCCTGCGGTTTGTTTGCTGAGCGCAGTGAGCCTAATCTGGCGGAATTTTTAGACTTGGTCGCCCTGGGTACGGTAGCCGATGTTGTGCCTTTGGAGCGCAATAACCGCTTGTTGGTGGCCCAGGGGCTAAAGCGCTTGCGCGCCGGCTATTGCTGTGCCGGTATTAAAGCCCTTTTGCAGGTGGCAGGGCGCAGCAGCGACAAAATAACAGCCATGGATTTAGGTTTTATTATTGGCCCGCGTTTGAATGCCGCTGGGCGTTTGGATGATATGAGTATTGGTATTCAATGTTTGCTCACCGACAACCCTGCACAGGCGTTGGAATATGCGCAGGAATTAGACGCGTTAAATCGCGAGCGCAGGTCTATTGAAGCGGGTATGCAAAAGGAGTCGCAGGTGTTATTGGCGCAGTTGGAGAGCGAATTAAATGGTCAGTTGCCGCAGGGTTTATGTTTGTATCACCCCCAGTGGCATCAGGGTGTTATCGGTATTTTAGCGTCCCGCATCAAAGATAAATTGCATCGGCCGGTAATTATTTTTGCCGAAAACGCACCGGGTGAATTAAAAGGTTCTGGCCGCTCCATCGCCGGTTTACATCTGCGCGATGCCTTGGATGAAATTGCCAAGCGCGCGCCTTATTTATTAAAAAAATTCGGCGGCCACGCCATGGCAGCGGGGTTAAGTTTAGAAGAGCGCTATTTGCCCGAATTTAAACACCTATTTAATGAAGTGGTCACCGCACACATAGGCCCTGAGGGGGTGGCCGCTGCCATTATCAGTGACGGCGATTTACTGGGGGAGGATTTTTCCTTGGATCTGGCCGATCAGCTCGCCGCTAGCGGGCCTTGGGGGCAGGCCTTTGCTGAGCCTACATTTGATGGCGAATTTATTGTGCATCAGCAGCGTTTATTAAACGATAAACATTTAAAAATGACCGTAAGCCCAGTGCAATCACCAGAGGTATTGCTGGACGCTATTGCCTTTAATGTGGATGCGCAGCCGTGGAGCCAGCATCTGCAAGCTAAAATGCGCTTAGCGTTTAAATTGACCCCCAATGAATTTCGCGGCCAGCGCAGTGTGCAGCTACTGGTGGACTATGGGGAGCCGGTGTTATGAGTGACGTGGCGGCGATTATCGATTTTTTAATTGAAGTGGAAAAACTTAAAGGCGTTGAGCGAAAAACCTCGCCTATTGGCCTTGCTCGCAAAGAAAATTCCGCTGAGCACAGCTGGCATCTGTGTGTTTTAGCTGTTTTGTTGCACGGCAAAGCCAATGCGGCTGTCGATTTGTTAAAGGTATTAAAAATGTTGATCGTGCACGATTTGGGTGAAATCGATGCCGGTGACACGCTGATTTATGCCGCAGCAGAAAACACACAGGCGCGAGAAGAGGCTGGGATGCGCCGCATCTGTCAATTATTACCGCCGCCGCTGGGCGATGAATTAATGGCGCTGTGGTTGGAATTTGTCGGTGGTGCCACGGCCGAAGCACAGTTTGCGCAGGCGATCGACCGAGTGCCACCGATTGTGCAGAATTTACAAACGGGCGGGCAAACCTGGCGGCCCTTGGGTATTGCCCGGGAGCAGGTGCTGGCAAAAAATAGCCTGATTAAATTGGGCTGCACGCCCCTGTGGGAGTATTTATTGCCGCGTATTAACGCTTATTTTACGCCCAATGCTGCACGGGAAAATGCGGATGGTGAATAAGCTTGATGGGGAATCAAACGCCCTGCGCAGTGTTTTGCTGCTGTTTAATATTCAAAAAGCGGGCAATTTCGGCAAATTAATTCGCACGGCGAATGCCCTGGGGGTTGCCCAGGTGTGTATTGTCGGGCGGCGCGATTTTGCTACCCACGGCCATCATCACACGAAAATAGCCACGGAATTTAGCCATTTTTATAAGCCTAAGGATGCCCTGGAGCATTATCGCAAGCAGGGTTTTGACCTGGTGGCCGTAGAGATTGGCGCACAGGCGGTGAATATTAATCGCCACCAGTTTGTACGCGATACGGTATTTGTAATGGGAAATGAAACCACTGGCGTGAGCCCGGAATTATTGGCCTTGTGTAATTACGCCGTTTATATTCCCCAGTATGGCGCTGGCGCCTCCTTAAATGTAAATGTGGCGGCGGGCATAGTGTTAAATGCATTTAATGCCCAACGGCCCAGCCACAATCCCATTGCCGGGGCCAAGTTTTGCCCCGATGAATTGTGTTAAGGAACCTCTGAAAAATGTAGGCGGCGAAGCACTAGCTAGGCGAATTTGGCAAAAAAAGCGGACGACTGCAGGGAGGCAGGACGACCCCATGGAAGGGGGAGGTAGAATTTCATCGGGAATGAAATCGAGGTAGAGCAATGCAGGAGCAATTGCCGACGACTGCAGGGAGGCAGGAGGTAGAGCAATGCAGGAGCAATTGCCGAGTTTACACGCAGTAAATGAGCATTTTTTTGCCGAATTCAACATGGCTAGGGCGAGTGAGGTAATTTTTCAGAGGTTCCTTAACGCCGCAACCCTTTGGTTTGGGCGCTTAGCCAGCGCCGTGCCGGGGTTTCAAACCACTTAAAAAGACCAAAGGAGAGAGCAAACAGCAGGACTAATAAAATTAATCCACTGTAATTTTTAAAGTGTTTTATCGTCTCCGGCCAAACTGCAAGCCCTATTAACATCAGCGGATAATGTATGGCGTAGAGGGGGTAACTGGTGTCGCCTAAAAAGGTTGCGATTGTTTGCGTTGCGCGGGGCAGGTTGGGGCGGATGCTGGCCAGGAGAAAAACACAGGTGGGAATAATAAACACCGTGGCCGCCACATCAACCCACACATCCCAGGGCTGCAGTGATGGCAATGACAGCAGCAGCACCAAAATAACGAGCGCCAGCCAGCCCCAAACAACCGGTATACGTATTGTGTGTTGGCGGTGAATATGGTTTAGCCACAGGCCCATAAAAATGCCAAACACGGAACGTATACTGGCGATAATGACGTTTTTGTAACCGCCAAACGGGCCTATATCAATGCCACCTTTATAAATAGTAATGGCGGTAAGCCCTGCACCTAAAACTAATACAACCGCCGGTAATAATTGTGTGTGGCCGAACCGATAGATAAGCGCCACAAATAGATTGGCTACCAATTCGTAAAAGAGCGACCAGGAAGGCAAATTAAATAAAAAAAGTGTATGACCCGCGGCGGTTATGCCTGCGGGCAGCATTAAAATAGCGCAAAAAAATTCCAGCAGTGGATGTTGGGAATTATCAAACGCACCGAGCATGAAAGCGATTGCGCCCAGTAAAAAGCCAAAAAAATACATGGGATAAAGGCGCACCAGGCGGGTGACTAAAAACCCGCGAATACTCAGTGTGCGGCTGCGCAGTTTTTCTTTGTACGCGGATGCTATAACAAAGCCGCTGAGTACGAAAAAAATATCGACGGCCAAATAGGTGTGCTGAAACGGCAGCGGGCTCCAATAAAGCGAGGTGTGCCAAATAACCACAAATAATGCGGCGAGCCCGCGAAGGGCATCAAGTAATAGGTATTGATGTTTAACCGGTGGTATGGGTTGCATGGCGATTTATGGATGTACGGATTGAGTGCTTAGCAAAAGACTAGTTGTGAATGCCTACACCTGTTGTTTTTATTGTTATGGACACCTTCCGGAAATTCACTTTTCGCTTTGTGTTGTCTTTCACCCGGTGTTGTTTGTGTGCTCGGTCGGTCATTTATACCCTATACGCGCCCTGCTTCGGCAATGGCTCCTGCATCCGTGCCGCCAGCACAAAAATGCCTAGGGACCATCAGGAAAATTGAATTCGTGCAGGTGCCTCTGTATCCGCAGGGTTTTGGAATTTTATTTGGCTCGGCCTAATTCGCAGGCTTAAATTGGAACCTTCATTTTAACCGTGCACTGTGAATTGGGCGCTCGACCAAAACCGAGCGCCCAGCAATTTAAACCAACTGCATTTTCACGCGATTTTTCGCGCGGTCTACTTCCACCACCTGCACCCGCACTGTGTCGTCCAGGCGGAAGCAGCGCTCCCCCAGGCTTAGGGTCATGCGCTTAGCGTCAAAGGTTTTTGCCTGGCTTTTATCGAAGTTCACAAAGCCTTCAAGGCCGGTCGCTTGCAACTTAACACCAAAGCCCTGCTGGGTGATGATGCGGATAAACGCCTGATCCTCAAGGCCTATGTGGTCGGCCAGGTACTGGCAGGAGAGGTTCAATTCCAGCTCGCGCACCGCTTGGCGGCCCCGGCTGAGGGTTTCCTGCACCTGTTCCAGCAATTTAGGGTTGATGGGGAAGGGCGTTTGTTGGTTGAGTATTTGGGTGATGGCCCAGTGGTTGTAGAGATCGGCGTAGCGGCGAATGGGGGAGGTAATGGTGGCGTAGTGGTTAAAGCCGAGGCCCATATGGGCGCAGGCCTCAAGGCTTAATTCGCTGGCGCGCATCATGCGTTTCAGCGGAGGCAACACTATGTCTGCCTTGGGGCTGTTTTGCAGCGTTTTGAGCAGTTGTAAATAATCAGGTAGGTTCGACCAATCCCCAGGGGGTAACTCGCCGAGCTCTTCTTTGAGCAGCGCTCTAATCTCCCCTAAGCGCTCCGCCTTAAAGCCGCCGTGCACCGCATGTAGGCCCGCTTTATGGGCGGCCAAAAATTCACCGGCGCAGCCGTTGGCCAGCAACATGGCCTCTTCAATCATGCGGTGGGCACAGGTGCGCTCGCGCCGCTCAATGCGCTCTATCTTCCCCTGTGGGTTGAGCAGAAAGCTAAAGTCTTGGTGATCATCGGGGATCCAGTGTTCCGCCTGGCGCAGGGCCAGGCGCACCTGCGCCAGGCTGGAGAGGGTTTGCAAGCTGGTTTGGCAGGCGGGATCGATAGCCAGGGGCTCTTTGCCTTCAATAAAAGCGGCCACTTGGCTGTAGGTGAGCTTGTGGCGGGACTGAATTTTGCCCTGTTTAAATTGGTAATTGCGCACCCGGCCGTCGGATGCCAGCTCGATGGTGACGATCAGCGCGGGGCGAACCTGTTGCTCTACCAAGGAGAAGGAATAGGTGGAGAGACGCTCTGGCAACATGGAGAGGGTTTCGCCGGGCAGATACACGGTTTGTGCGTTATCCCGCGCCGCCCGTGCGATAGGGCTGTTGGGGGGAATAAAACTGGCCGGGTCGGCGATGGCCACTTGCAGTAAAAAACCGTCGGCTTGGGGCTCGCAATAAACCGCGTCGTCCATATCCTGGGTGGTGGCGCCGTCGATGGTGACAAAGGGAATCGAGGTGAAATCTTCCCGGCCGTTTAGGGCGGCGGCGTCATTGGCGCAGGCCTCCATTTGGGCGAGGGCGTCTTTGTGCCAGTAGCGGTACAGGCCGTGTTTGGCGATAGTGACCTTGTGTTCGATATAGGGGTCGGTGGGCTGGCCTAACCGGGCCACCACTTTGGCCGCCGCCTTGCCGTCGCCGTAAGGGTGGCTGGTGAGTTCGCAGAGCACATAATCACCGGCCTGGCATTTGCCGCGAAACTGCGGCGGCACAAAGATCCAGCGGGAGAAATGCTCGATTTGTGGCAGTACAAAGTGCAGGTGGTCTTTGGTTTTGTATTCCGCCACGAAACGCTTAAGGCCGGTGGAGAGCAGTGCCTCCAATTGGCCTTCCAGCTGATCTTTTTCGTTTTTGGTGAGTAGTACCTTAACCCGGTCCCCCGGCAGCACCCGCTGCATTTTTTCATTATTCAAGAAGGCATCGCGGCCGTCGTCTAAACGCACAAACCCATAATTACCTTTGGAGCCCACCACTGTGCCCTCTGCGTATTCTTTACTGGCGATAATCGCGGTCTTGAGTTGCGAGAGCTGCGCAAGGCTGGACTGGTCTAACATGGTGGATCTCGAATAATTTTTTGGGCGGGCATGATAACAGGAACCCCTAGGGCTGCGGCAAATTTAACCCCGCCGCCACGGGCCTGGCGCCAAGCTTTTGCCGTTTTGCCAAACAGCTTTACCTGCCTTTGTAGCCTGTCGCACACTGGCCGCTTTTCTCAACCATGGCACAGCGTTTTATGAACCAAGTTGATTTGCCCCTGGGCTATTACCGCCATTTTAAGGGTGCCATTTACCGTGTTGCAGGCCTGGCGCGGGACTGCGAATCCCAACAGTGGATGGTGTACTACCAGTGTTGTTACGGCGATTGGAGTTATTGGCTGCGGCCTTTGGATAACTTTTGCCAGACTGTACTAAAAGAAGGGATTGAGCTGCCGCGGTTTGCGTTTTTAGGGGAGCGGTTACCTGTGGAATTGGCGGGGGCGCAGGGTGGAGTCTGACTTCTTTTATATGCGGCAGGCGCTGGAGTTGGCGAGGCAAGCTGGTGTCGCCGGAGAAGTGCCGGTGGGCGCAGTGCTAGTGTGGCAGGGCGAGGTGATTGGCCGGGGCGCCAATTGCCCTATCGGCCAGTGCGACCCCAGTGCCCATGCGGAGATTCAGGCCCTGCGGGCGGCGGGCCGGGCCACTGGCAATTACCGATTAGTGGATAGCGTGTTGTATGTAACCATTGAACCCTGTGCCATGTGTTGGGGTGCCCTGGTGCACGCCCGTGTG